>JBEVEQ010000304.1:0-6812 GCA_040512715.1 Paenisporosarcina sp.
TCTTTGTCCAAAACTAAAAGCTTGCTTGACGTTCGGTCGGCAAGAGGCGTTTGAGCAATCAATTCTTCTGGTAAATCAAAATCAAAATCTTCTACTTGCATGATTCTACATCCTTTTAGTCATTATTCTTCAAAATAAGGTATTTTAAAATGATCGTATGCACTTTTCGTAACCACTCGGCCACGTGGGGTTCTTTGTAGGAATCCTATTTGTAATAAATAAGGTTCGTAAACATCTTCAATAGTTGTAGACTCTTCTCCAATACTAGCGGCAATGGTATCAAGACCTACAGGACCTCCCCTAAAGCGTTCAATCATTCCGATGATTAATTTATGATCTATGTGGTCCAATCCTAATGGGTCAACTTGTAATAATTCAAGAGCTTCATTAGCAGAGTCCAATGTAATGTCACCATTCCCACGAACTTGAGCAAAATCACGAACTCGTTTTAATAAACGGTTAGCAATCCTTGGTGTTCCTCGAGAGCGGCTAGCAATTTCTCCTGCAGATGGATGATCAATATTTGCGTCAAATAGAGCTGCGCTTCGTGTCACGATTTCTGTAAGTGCCCCCTGATCATAATAATCTAATCTCAAAAGAACACCAAAACGATCACGAAGTGGTGCAGATAAAGCACCTGCTCTAGTTGTTGCACCTATTAACGTAAATGGTGGCAAGTCCAAACGAACCGATCTCGCTGAAGGTCCTTTACCAACGACAATATCTAAACAAAAATCTTCCATTGCAGGATAAAGCACTTCTTCAATTGATCGGTTTAGACGATGAATTTCATCAATGAATAATACATCTCCAGGCTCTAATGAACTGACAATGGCTGCTAAGTCTCCTGGTCGCTCAATTGCTGGACCA
The DNA here is from genome assembly GCA_040512715.1 of Paenisporosarcina sp. GTDB lineage: Bacteria > Bacillota > Bacilli > Bacillales_A > Planococcaceae > Paenisporosarcina. The sequence continues at coordinate 871 of JBEVEQ010000304.1, forward strand.
CTTGTCATACGTATGTTGACATTCATTTCATTCGCAATAACAGCTGCAAGTGTCGTTTTCCCTAGTCCGGGAGGTCCATATAGCAATACGTGATCTAAGCTTTCTCCCCGCATTTTAGCTGCTTCAACGAACACTTCCAAATTATTTTTCACTTTTTGTTGACCAATGTATTGTGACAAATACTTTGGACGTAAGGACTGTTCAAAACGTTCATCAAACTCAGATACATCACTTGAAATGACACGCTCTTGCATATATATGACCTCCTTCCATTAGCTTTGTTTTAATAACAGTTGAAGTGCTTTTTTCATATATCCATCTGTTTCTAATGATTCAGGAATCGATTCTAATTGAGGACGAACTTTGGCAAGTTCTCGATCCGAATAACCAAGTGCAGCCAATGCTAAAAGAGCTTCATCAATTTCTTGCTTGCCAGATTGATCCGGGAATAATTGCAACTCATCTTCTCCACTTGGTAGGATGTTTTCTCCAACTAGATCTCCAAGTTTTCCTTTTAAATCTAAAATCATTTGACGAGCAGTTTTCTTCCCAACACCTGGAAATTTCACTAAAAACGTCTCATCTTCTCGTTCAATTGCTTGAATCACTTGAGATGGTTGTCCACTAGCTAAAATGGCTAAGGCCCCTTTTGGTCCAATTCCTGAGACTAAAATTAGTTTGCGAAATAGCTCGCGTTGTTCAAGAGAAATGAACCCAAATAAATTTTGTGCGTCTTCACGAACATTTAGATGTGTGTATATTTGCTGTTCATTATCAGAAACTCGGAACGCATATGGATTTGGAGAGAATATCTGCCATCCTATTCCATTCAATTCGATCGTAATATATTCGGGTGTTACGCGTGTAACTACCCCTTTTATATAATCATACATAGTTAAATCTCCTCACAATCAACGTTCTTGATTATAGCATAATTTAAAGGAGAACGTATGTATTCATTATTTGAAAAATCATTTTTAAAAATTTCCTCATAAAAAAATAAAAACCCTACTCTATTGAGCAGGGATTTATCCAAAAACGTTTTTCATTTTGTTATACACCCATTTTTCTACGTGTATTACTGACTTTTTTAGTTTGTTGACTCGTCATTTTTTTCGTAGATTGCGTAGGGTTGCCAGACAAATTATTGGAATTGTTTTTGTTCTTTTTCGCTTCTAGTTGTTGCTTCATGATTTCTTTTAAGTTCATTTTCTTTGGTGCTTCAGTTTCATTCGTTTGATTTTTTTCGGTCATGAATATTCCTCCTAAGTAAAAATATTGCTATTATTGTACTGCTGATTTCTCTATTATACCACGATTTCTATCAATTTTGTTTTGATTTTATCGACAATGTTTTTATCCACCCATTTGATCAATCTCGATTTGTAATTTTGGCAGCAGTCTAAGTGTCTTATCCGTAAAAATTTTCAGCTTCGGTATGAATGTGATTAATTGCTGATTGCTTAACGTAGTCGCATACAACCATTCTCTGAGCAACTCGTTTGGGAATAATAAATATCGAAATTCATTTGCTCTAAGTGTCTTTAGGGAAGGATTTTGTTGGATCAATTTTTGCAAATTATAATCAAGATGTGGTAAAACCCGATGTATCCATAAGATGAGTTCTACTTCTTTTGGACCAATGCATGCTAAATCAAAATCGATTAGATACATCTGTCCTTTTTGATTTCGAACAAAATTATGGTGGACAACATCGCCATGTAGAAGTGTTTTATTGAATGAAGAAAAAGGTTTAATGTTTATTAGAGCTTGTTTAGCATAATTTGTTATTTGCTGTGTTTTTAACTCTCCTAAATGAATGTGTAAAAAAGAAGTAGCATGAAGCCACTTCTCTAAGCGATGTTCCCATTTTCGAATTAAATCAATTTCATGTAAATAGGAGCATCTCTTCCACTTCGTTCGTTCGCCGGTTTGATGCAATTTGTTTAATAAGTTGAGTGATTCTTGACGATCTATTAAGCGATCGAACTGAACTTTCCCACCGTCCTCGACCCATGGTTGTTGAATGACTAATTCATCATAATAGGGTTCGATAGGTAAAATGTACGATTGGTTAAGCTCAAATAACTTTTTATGAATAAAGCGAATTTTTTCCGCTTCCGCAATATTTCTATATTTTTTTAAAGAGTATTGATGTTTTCCAACTTGCCATTTCCAAACATTTGGCTTAAGTTGAATTAAATTCTCTTTTTCCACTTTTAACGGTGACGACCTGGGAAATGATATCCCCAGTGGCCATGCGGAGCAGGCCACATATGACAAGGAGTGCATGCCATATATGGGCTCATTTGAGGACCCGGCATATATGGATGGTGCGCCATCATCATAGAAGGTTCTTGATAAGCTCCTACTGTTTGTGTAGGTGAATCATTTGACTCATCCATGTCATTTCCATAAGCCATATCAGGCATAGCGTAAGCCATCTGTTGACGGCCACATCCACATGTAGGCATTGGCATTTGCATAGGACGAGTATATGCTGGTTGACCACATCCACAGGGTGGCATTGGTGAAGTATATGCTGGTTGACCACATCCACATGGTCCGTAACCTTCAGTTGGTGATGGTTGATAATGTTGAACTTGCTCTGGTAATACAGGATGGTGAAGAGACGATGAGTCCATATCCTTCAGTGAACTCGAATCATGAAATTTCCATCCTGGAATTGGTGCAGGTGCTGGAGGTGGTGGTGCTGGCACAACCGGCGCGCTTACAATCGGCAGAGTCTTATGCTTTTTCGGCATTGGTTGTGGCATATGATGTGTATCCATATCTGGTATTGGCATCCATCCATATGGGACACTCACCATCTGAGGTACAATATTGGTCATAGAAATATCTTGTGTAAATGGGTATGGGTATGGAAGTGGAATAGGTTGTGGTGTTGGTTGCTGCATCACTGGTGGCATTGGCATTGGTTGTGGCTGTGGTATTGGTGCTGGTGACGGTGCTGGTTGTGTAACCGCTTTAGGGATGGGTTGAGGCATGGCTTTGGGTACCGGTTGGACGATCATTTCCTCCTTTTTACTCTTAACAGGACGACCATCTTGATAAGGATGTTCTTTCACCTCTTGCGTCTTTGCCGTTTCAGGAACAAAGATTTTCATACCGGGTACAATATAATCCGGATTTGCCAAATGGGCATTTAGACGTTTTACTTCGTCAAATGAAACCCCGTATTGTCTTGAAATTTTCCAAAGTGTGTCTCCTTTTTGGACAACATGTACGTGCACATGTCTTCCCCCTTTCATCTATGTATCGTATGAAGCTGTATACAAAATGGTCACTTTGATTTCATGCATCAAACGAACTCTGTTCATGTTAAACTATGTTTAATAGAGGGTTAATTATGCACAAATAAGGGTGGGGTTTTTTTGAAGAAATTATTAGGCGAGGCCAGGAGGAACAAATTACTTACGCTTTTGAAACAGTCGAATGAGCCGTTAACTGGAACGGACCTATCAAAAATTGTAGGTGTAAGCAGACAAGTTATTGTTGGAGATATGACGTTGCTTAAAGCAAGAAACGAACCAATTATTGCAACGAGTCAAGGTTATGTATTCTTTGAGAAAACAAATGCCAAGCCATTGTTTGAGCGTCAAATTGCGTGTATTCATTCACCAGAGGACGCAAAAGATGAATTGTATACTTTAGTAGATGCTGGTGTTCTTGTGAAAAATGTAACCATTGAACATCCTGTATATGGTGATTTGACTGCTTCTATTCAAGTATCAAATCGTCATGAGGTTGATTTATTTGTCCAGAAAGTAAATGAAACTGGAGCAGGCTTTCTTTCTGAATTAACTGGTGGCATTCATTTGCATTTAATTGTTGCGTCTGACCCTTCCTTTTTAAATCGTGCCGAAGAAGCTATGACTGAAAAGGGTTATTTAGCTAATGAACAATAGGAGCAAATTTAAAAAAATTCCATTATAAAAGGTGATGGATACCTAATCGGTAGTCATCACCTTTTTGTATGTATAATATGTTCCTAAGGATTTCACTTGGCAACCTAAAGCTTGTAATTCTTCTTTAGCTCCCATCATCATAGCAGATTGCTCGTCTGCTAAAACATCAATAATAAAAAAATAATGACCGAGTCCCGTTTTCATTGGTCGGGATTCAATTTTACTTAAGTTTAATTGACGCCATGCAAAAACAGACAACACTTGGTGAAGTGCTCCTGAACGATCATCAACAGGAAGTTGAATCATCAAGGTTGTTTTTGGTTGATTATCATGACCATCCGCTTCAAATTTTATATTATTTTTAGATAATACAAAAAACCGAGTATGGTTAAAGTGAAAATCATGGATATTTTCTTGAACGATAGTTAATCCATATTTTTGAGCTGCAAACGCATTACCAATAGCTGCTATGCATTTCTCCGGATTCTCTGAGACAAACTTAGCTGCTGCTGCCGTTGAAGTGGTTTGTTCCAGAGGTGTTCCACGGAAACGGTAATATAAATATTTGTGACATTGCGCTAATGCGTGAGGATGTGAATAAACGGCTTCAATTGAATCACTTTGTTCTACTTGTTTTGGATGTACCATAAAATGCTGTTCAATAGGTGAAAGAATTTCAGCTGTTACTTTTAATGATACATCATGGAACAAATAGTCAATGGTTAAAGGCACAGAACCCTCTAACGCATTCTCAAGTGGAACCACTGCATATTCAACTTCACCATTCGCAACCGCTTCAATACACTCTGGGATTGTTGTATAAGGCATAAGCCAATTTTTCTTAAATAGTTCTTGAGTAGCTAGATGAGTAAATGAAGCTTCAGGACCTAAATAAGCAATACGTGTTTCATAAATTGAAGTAGACACCCAAGACACCCCTTTAATTGATGCATGCCTAACTCTATGAATATTTATGAGAGTACTAGGATGCTCCAGAACTTATTACTTCCGCAGATTCAACAAAGTCGAGTCGCTTTAATTGATGGATAAAATCATCTAATTGTATCGTCATGGCGGTTACGTCAAGAGATAAGGTTACATTCGCTCTCCCTTGGATTGGAATCGTTTGATGAATTGTTAAAACATTACATGTTGCTTCTGCCACTGTATGTAGAAGGGTCGCAAGCGTCCCTTTTCGATCTTCTAACTGTAAAAAAACAGTCAATATGCGTTCTCGTACAATGGAATGGAATGGAAAGACCGCATCTCGATATTTATAAAAAGCACTGCGTGAGAGATCAACTTGTTTAACAGCATCCCATATGGAAGACACTTCTCCACTTTGCAATAGTTGCTTGGCATTCAGCGTTTTTTGCATCGCTTCAGTTAAAACATCCTCCCGCACTAAAAAATATCGTTGTTCTGATACGTCTTTCATATGTCCCATCCTCACTTTCTATTCAATAAATTCAAATTCGAACTCGAGTAAACGAACAGTATCTCCATCAACAGCTCCACGTTCGCGAAGCGCTTCGTCTACACCCATACCACGTAGTTGACGAGCAAATCGGCGTATAGAGTCTTCACGAGAGAAATCAGTCATTTTAAATAAACGCTCGATTGATGAACCACTTAATACAAATGCACCATCATCATCTCGTGATACTTCAAACCCATCACGTTCTGTTTTGTGTTTATATAGTACCGTTGTGTCTGATTCTTCATCAACCATTTCATGAAGCAAGAATTCACCTGTTACTTCAAGTAAATCAGCAATTGCAAATAAAAGTTCATTTAAACCTTTACGAGAAAGAGCTGAGATTGGGAATACTTTAACATCTTCCGGAAGTTTTTTACGGAATTCAGCTAAATTTTCTTCTGAATCAGGCATGTCCATTTTATTGGCAACAATCAGCTGCGGACGTTCCGTTAATCTTAAATTGTATTGTTTTAATTCATCATTGATTGTTACATAGTCATCATATGGATCTCTACCCTCTAAGCCTGACATAT
>JBEVEQ010000008.1:0-18036 GCA_040512715.1 Paenisporosarcina sp.
CAGACTTTACTATTGGAACAGCTTGATAAAACGGGATTAGCCCGAAGTTCTTTGGTTGAAAGAGAAACCTACACACTCCAATGAGAATGCAAGACTTCTTAATATGAAGACAGAATCCTTCCTTTTCAGAGAACATACCTGAACTTCATGATGTATAATTGTAACCATATGGGAAGATCGGAGACATAAAAATATGGGGAAACGACCAATTGTGGAACGGATGGTTCAATTTTTTGAGACGAAACCGGTCTCTTTTCATGTTCCGGGACATAAGCATGGATCATTATCCGAGTTGCCTCGAGCATTTCGTGATGTGATGAAGTTTGATTATACAGAATTGAACGGATTGGATGATTATCATCATCCTGAAGAAGTGATTGATGAAGCACAATTATTGTTAGCAAAAGTTTATGGTGCTGATCGTAGTTTTTTTTTGGTGAATGGATCAACAGTCGGAAATTTAGCGATGGTATATGCTACCTGTAAGGAAGGCGATTTAGTACTGGTTCAACGCAATGCACATAAGTCGATTTTTCATGCATTAGAGCTAGTAGGTGCAAGTCCAGTGTTTTTAACACCTGAGTGGGATGGTAAAACCGAAACACCTACGCATATTAGTGAGCTAACATTAAAAAGTGCTCTTGATATGTATCCAGAAGCAAAGGCTTTGATTCTGACGCATCCCACTTATTATGGTGTTACTAATCCATTCATGAAGAAAATGATTGAGCTTGCACATTTATCCAATGTGCCAGTGCTTGTTGATGAAGCACACGGGGCTCATTTCAATGCTACCGATACGTTTCCAACATCATCTCTTGATCTGGGGGCAGATGTAGTCGTTCAGTCGGCTCATAAAACACTGCCGGCTTTAACTATGGGATCGTATCTACATATTCAATCAAATCGAGTGTCTTCCAAAAAAATTAATACGTATTTAAGAATGCTTCAAACGAGTAGTCCATCCTATTTACTACTTGCTTCATTAGATGATGCAAGAGATTATATAGATACCTTCACCCAGGAAGATGCTAATTCCTTTACTCGCATTAGAGAGCAATTTGTAAATGGACTAAACTTAATTAAGAAATTGAGCGTTATTGAGGTTGAGGATCCACTTAAGCTTTTACTGAGAGTCAATGGTTATTCAGGATTTGAATTACAAAGGAAGTTAGAAGAGCAGGGGGTCTATAGTGAGTTAGCAGATACGACTCAAGTGCTTTTTATATTACCTTTATTAAAGAGAAAACATACATTTCCATTTGCGGATATTCGGATGAGCATCAAGTCAGCTGTTGAAGAGTTGACGAAGCAACCAGCAAAGAAAGTCCACATTGATTATATACATGATTTAGAAGCGATTTCGCGACTTGCTAAGTCATACAAAGAGATGGACGGGTGTGAGTCAGAATGGATTCTTTATACCAAAGCGATGGGAAGGATTTCGGCGGGTATGGTCATTCCTTACCTACCAGGTATCCCGCTTTTCATTCGAGGTGAAAAAATTACGACGAATAAATTAGAGATGCTTGCGGATTATTTAGCGAGCGGGGCAACGATACAAGGTGAACATGATTTAAGCCGAAAACTGTTGCTAGTCTTCAAGGAGGATAACAAATGAGTTATGCAGGATTTTTTATTACCATCGAAGGACCTGAAGGGGCTGGCAAAACTACGGTAATGCAAGAAGTTTTTGAACAGCTTCAATCAGAAGGATATGATCTTATTTCAACAAGAGAGCCTGGTGGAATTCGGATTTCAGAAAAAATACGAGAAGTGATTTTAGAAAACGAGTTTACGGAGATGGATGGTCGGACAGAAGCCTTATTGTATGCTGCTGCAAGAAGACAGCATTTGGTTGAAAAAATTCTACCTGCCTTGGCTCAAGGAAAAATTGTCTTATGTGATCGTTTTGTAGATGCGTCACTCGCTTATCAAGGGTATGCGCGTGGACTTGGCATAGACGAAGTTTTATCAATTAATGAATTCGCTATTGGTAAGTTAATGCCTAACCTTACGCTTTACTTTGATTTAGACCCAGAAATCGGTCTTAAGAGAATTTCGAAGAACGATAATCGAGAATTAAATCGTTTAGATGCCGAGAGTTTAAGCTTTCATCAAGCAGTGCGTGAAGGATATCAAGAAGTATTGAAAAGATATCCAAAACGCATTAAAGTGATTGATGCTTCACAATCACAAGTAGATGTGACAAAATATGTACTGAATCTTCTGAAAAAAACTCTTGAATCACGCATGATTTAAACTTTCTATTCATGTTATAATAATAGGAAGTATTTCCGGAAAAGGGGATGGACTTATGAAGTTAATAGTAGCAGTCGTTCAAGATCAAGATAGTAACCGATTATCAGGTGCTTTAACGAAGGGTGATTTTCGTGCAACAAAATTAGCGAGTACAGGTGGTTTTTTACGATCTGGTAATACGACGTTTTTAATCGGTACAGATGATGAGTTAGTAGGGAAAGCACTGGATTTAATTCGTGCTAACTGTCGATCTCGTGAACAGATGGTTGCTCCTGTTTCTCCAATGGGAGGAAATGCTGATTCGTATATCCCGTATCCAGTTGAAGTAGAAGTAGGCGGAGCTACAGTATTTGTACTTCCGATTGAACAATTCCATCATTTTTAAAACACGGGGGTTGATTTCACATGAAAATTAACCAAGACGTTCGTGTCGGTGTAGATAAACTTCGCAAAGATACATCACAACCATTGCAACCTGCGAATCGGTTTGGACAATTAGTAGCAAAACAAGAAAATAGAATGCAGACGGAACAGTTAACTAGATTATTAGGAGATATTTCGACTGCAGGAGATCGTTTAGCGAGATCACGAAATTTACGTGAAATGGCCAAATTTAAAATGTTGGTTAAGCGTTTTTTATCGGAAGCGGTAGATTACGGGATGGGTTTAAAACAATCACATACATGGAACCGTTTTGGTGAAGGTAGACGTTTGAAAATCATTGAAACCATTGATGAAAAGTTAGTAGAGCTTGCACAAGAAATTTTAGTACAAGAAAAAGAATCGATTGATTTGCTTGATAAAATAGGTGAAATTAAAGGATTGTTAGTCAATCTTTACACGTAAAATCCCGTGTCTTCCGGATGTCCGGGACACGGGTTTTTTAACACAGAGGGTATTTCATTTAATGGAATGGCTCTGTTAAAAACAATGTTGCAGATAGTTAGGGAATCTGCGACACTCCTGCGGAATAACGGGCTGGCGAGACCCCGCAGCAATGTACGAGCGAGGAGGCTTGCAAGTTCGTCCGCGGAAAGGGAGTAGATTCCCTCTTTAATTGATAAAAAAATATATACTTTATACGAAGAGTTAAGGGGTGAGCAATACGTGACACAGCATATATCAGAAGTATTAAATCTTCAACCGGTTGTGATGAAACAACTTCAATTGATATTCCAAAAGCAACGGATTGCTCATGCCTATCTATTTGAAGGTGGTAAGGGGACCGGAAAGCATGCAGTTATGCGAGCTTTTGTAAAACTTTTGCTTTGTGAAAATCCACTTAAAAATGTTCCATGTGAAACTTGCCGAGGATGCAGAAGATTTGAATCAGGGAATCATCCGAACTTTATGACTGTTGAGCCTGATGGCCAAGATATTAAAAAAGATCAAATTTTACAGGTAATTATGGAAATGAACAAAACGAGTCTGGAAGCAGGCCGTAAAATATATGTCATACAACAAGCAGATCGTTTGAATGCTTCATCAGCTAATACATTATTGAAATTTTTAGAAGAACCAGAAGGACAAGTTCATGCTATATTACTAACGGAAAAGCCTTACGCAATATTACCAACGATACGTTCACGTGTTCAACAAATTTCATTCCCTACTATTCCAAGAGATGAACGAGTGAAATCATTGATTCAACAAGGCTTAACGGCTTCTATGGCTGCGACAGTTTCGATGGTAACAAATGATAATGAAGAAGCTTTCGCGCTAGCAAAAGATGATCAGTTTGCACAGGTTCGAAAAACAGTGTTAAAATTAGTAGAAGTTGCTGAAACTAATGTTCACGAAGCGATGCTTTGTGTCCAAGAAGATTGGCTTCCAATGTTTAAAGAAAAAGAGGAAACAGAGCTGGGGCTAGACTTGCTACTATTTGCATATCGCGATTTAGTAGCCGTCAAAGCAAATCCCGAAGCGGCCTGTACATATCCGGATTTTATGCATTTTTATCAACAACGTGCTCTGCATGTAACATTTGAGCAATTGTCCGATAAAATACAAGCAATTTTAAAAGCGAAGCAACAATTGCATCGGAATATGAACCGGACGCTGTTAATGGAACAGCTAATGCTGAATCTGCAGGAGGGGTTTTCTTTTGTATAATGTGGTAGGAGTCCGCTTTAAGAAAGCGGGTAAAATATATTATTTCGATCCAATCGATTTTGCTTTAGAGAAAGATCAATATGTCATTGTTGAAACAGCAAGAGGTGTCGAGTACGGAAAAGTCGTTGTTCCAATTAAACAAGTGGAAGAACACGATGTCGTATTGCCACTCAAGCAAGTAGTACGTTCAGCTGATGAACGCGATCGTATTCAAGTTGATGAAAATAAATCTGAATCACAGCGTGCATTTAATTTAGGTACTGAAAAGATTGTGGAGCATTCACTTGATATGAAGCTGGTGGATGTTGAATATACATTCGACCGAAATAAAATCATCTTTTACTTCACAGCTGAAGGTCGGGTAGACTTCCGAGATTTAGTAAAAGATTTGGCTTCTGTTTTTAGAACGCGAATTGAACTTCGTCAAATCGGAGTTCGGGATGAAGCCAAGATGTTGGGTGGTATTGGTCCTTGTGGACGAATGCTTTGTTGTTCAACATTTTTAGGTGATTTTGAGCCGGTATCAATTAAGATGGCGAAAGATCAAAATTTATCACTGAATCCATCCAAAATTTCAGGGTTATGTGGTCGCTTGATGTGCTGTCTAAAGTATGAAAATGACGAATACGAACAGGCGAAAGAGCTTATGCCTGATATGGGTTCACGCATTTCAACACCAGATGGAGCAGGAAAAGTTGTTGGCTTAAACCTACTCGAACGGATCTTGAAAGTGGAATTATACGAAGAACAAAGAGTTCTAGAGTTTTCGATTGAAGAAATTATGCAACATGCGGATAAACCAGTGCAACTGACCGAATAATGAGGTGATTTCTTGAAAGAACGTAATTTCTTAGATACGGTCATGGAATTTGAAAAGCAGTTAGAATCCTTGCAAAGTCAATTTCATGCATTAAAAGAATTTGTTGCTTTAATGATGGAAGAACACCAGTCATTAGAACAAGAAAACCACAATCTTCGAACACATCTTGATGCCATCCATTTAGCAGAAGAAGAATTGCGCAAGCAATCTGAAGAAGATGTTAAATTGGTTAGTCATATGGATATTGGAGAAGGATATGATAATTTAGCGCGATTATACCAAGAAGGTTTTCATGTGTGCCATGTGCACTTTGGAAGTTCGAGAAAAGGCGAAGATTGTTTATTTTGCCTGTCTTTTTTAAATAAACAAAACGGGTAATGAAAGGCTGCTTCCACTATTTATGTGGATGTCGGTCTTTTGTTTTGTTGGAGGGTTAAGTACATGGAGATACAGTTAAAAGATGATGAACGAATGGATTACTTACTGTCGGAGCAGTTAAGGATTATTCAAAGTCCATCCGTGTTTTCTTTTTCTTTGGATGCGGTATTACTAGCTAAGTTTACATATGTACCAAGCCAAAGAGGGAAGATTGTGGACTTATGCACGGGCAATGGAGCAATTCCTCTTTTTTTAAGTGCACGAACCAAAGCGCCTATTATTGGAGTAGAGCTTCAAGAACGCTTAGCTGACATGGCAATTCGAAGTGTCACCTATAATGAGTTGCAAGAGCAAATCCAAATAATAGAAGGCGATGTAAAAAAAATTCCTGAGCAATTAGGCGTCGAAAAGTATGATGTTGTCACTTGCAATCCTCCTTATTTTCCTGCAAATGAAGCAAGTGATCAAAATTTGAAAGAACACCTCGCTATTGCTCGTCATGAAATTCATTTATCATTAGATGAAGCTGTTCACTCAGCAAGCCGTTTATTGAAACAAGGTGGGAAAGCGGCATTTGTCCATCGGCCAGGAAGACTAATCGATATCGTTTCTTCCATGAGAGCACATCGATTAGAACCAAAGCGAATTCGATTTATTTACCCTAAAATGGGGAAGGAAGCCAACACCTTATTAATAGAAGGAATAAAAGATGGAAAACCCGATTTAAAGATACTTCCACCCTTGTATGTGTATAGTGAAACCGGCGAATACACAAAAGAAGTACGGATGATGTTATATGGAAATGAGTAATCAGCATACCTTCTATGTCTTGGAATGTGGCGACGGTAGTTACTATGCAGGGTATACAAATGATTTAAATCGTCGTATAGACGTCCATAATAAAGGAAAGGGTGCAAAGTACACGAGAGCTCGATTACCCGTTACATGTATTTTTCAAGAGAATTTTGAAACGAAACAACAAGCCATGAAAGCAGAGTACGCTTTCAAGCAACTAAAGAAAATAGATAAGATTAAATATATGGAGAGTAAAACGAAAGGTGAGGAACAATGAAATCACAAAAAAGTTTTTCTCAATCTCAACCTGCAGGTATTTTGTATTTGGTTGCTACCCCAATTGGAAATTTAGAGGATATGACTGTAAGAGCCATACGTATCATGAAAGAAGCAGATATCATCGCGGCTGAAGATACACGAAACACTAAGAAATTGTGTAACTACTTTGAGATAGAGACGCCGCTAATGAGTTATCATGAGCATAATTTAGAATTCGGTGGAGATAAAATCTTGGATTTATTAAGGAGCGGAAAGTCTATTGCTTTAGTCAGTGATGCGGGAATGCCATGCATTTCTGATCCTGGAGCGGATATTGTGGCAAAAGCTTTAGAAGAAGAGCTAACAGTTGTTCCGATCCCGGGAGCAAACGCAGCATTAAGTGCGTTAATCTCTTCCGGTTTGTCGACCATTTCATTTTCTTTTCTAGGGTTTTTACCAAGACAAAAGAAAGATAGAAGAGCAGCGTTAGAGGGCATAAAATATAAACAAGAAACTATAATTTATTATGAAGCACCTCATCGACTTAAAGAGACACTGCGAGATGCAGAAAGTATCCTTGGATCAACACGTAAAGTTGTATTAGCTCGGGAAATAACTAAGAAATTTGAAGAATTTATAAGAGGTTCTTTAGAAGAAGCAGTTCATTGGGCTGAGAATGAAGAAATAAGAGGAGAGTTCGTTCTTGTTATTGAAGGTGCTTCCGATGAGGAACAAGAAGTAATTGAAAATTGGTGGACTTCATTAACCATTGCTGAACATGTGGAGCATCTAATGAATACGAAGCAGCTTTCATCCAAAGAAGCAATTAAAGCAGTTTCTATTGAACGTCAATTGTCTAAACGAGACGTTTACCAGGAGTATCATATAGAAGGAAAAAATCCAGAATGACGAAGTCATCCTGGATTTGACACTTATTTAGTGAAACTTGATTGAATTTCTTTAACTAACATTTCAGCGCCTTCTGGGCTTAAAATCAGTTTACCGCCCACTAAGCGTAGGTTGTCATCTGATACTTCACCAGTCACAACACAAGTCATATTAGGTAAGTATTTTTTTAAGATTATTTTGTCGTCATCTACGTAAATTTCCAATGCATCTTTTTCAGCTATACCTAATGTACGGCGAAGTTCTATTGGAATAACTACGCGACCTAATTCATCAACTTTACGAACGATTCCTGTTGATTTCATGAAAGCACTCCCTTTTCCTTAAATGTGATTCGTCAAATTTCGACATTTATCTCTTGTCTGTTACTTATCATACCAAGTACTACCATATACGTCAATAATTATTGTTTTGATTTCAAACTAATATATGGTAATTATGTGATAAATAGATAAATTGATAGTACATATATGATATTAATTATATTTGGACACAAAAAGTTTACAAAAAATGATAGAAAATAGGACTAATTTTACGATAAATTTTATTCGACATTTTTCGCAAAACTTCTAATATTGAAACCCGTCAATCACTCATATAGAATAGAGATACTATATTTTAAAGCCTGAAGGGACGAACAACCATGAGCAATGAAAACAAATCTTTCTATATAACTACCCCTATTTATTACCCTAGTGGGAAATTTCATATTGGGACCGCCTACACAACCGTCGCTTCTGATGCAATGGCTCGTTATAAACGTCTAAGAGGATATGATGTCCGATTCCTAACAGGTATGGACGAGCACGGACAAAAAATTCAAGAAAAAGCTCAAGAAGCTGGCTTGGAACCACAAGATTATGTGGATGATATTGCAGAAGCGTCGAAAAAAGTGTGGGACTTGATGGATATTTCCCACGATGATTTTATCCGCACGACTGAAACACGTCATAAAGAAGGCGTTGAGAAAATCTTCCAAACGTTTTTAGACAACGGAGATATTTACAAAGGGGAATATGAAGGTTGGTATTGTACACCTGATGAAACCTTCTTTACAGAAAGCCAATTGGAAAATGGGAAATGCCCGGATTGTGGACGTGCTGTACACAAGGTCAAAGAAGAATCTTACTTCTTTAATATGAAAAAGTACGCAGATCGTTTGATACAATATTATCAAGAAAATCTAGAATTTATCGAACCAGAGTCTAGAAAGAATGAAATGATCAATAACTTCTTAAAACCAGGATTAGAAGATCTATCAGTTTCCCGTACTTCATTCGATTGGGGCATTAAAGTTCCTGGTGATGATAAGCATGTAATTTATGTATGGGTTGATGCATTGTCAAATTATATTACGTCATTAGGCTATCGATCTGAAGACGAAACGTTGTTTAATAAGTTTTGGCCTGCAGATGTTCATGTTGTAGGGAAAGATATTGTCCGTTTCCATACGATTTACTGGCCTATTTTCTTAATGGCATTAAAATTACCTTTACCAAAAAAAATATTTGCACACGGATTTATCATGATGAAAGACGGTAAAATGTCTAAGTCTAAAGGGAATGTCGTTCATCCTGAAATGTTAGTGGAACGCTACGGATTAGATGCTACTCGTTATTTCTTGCTACGTGAATTACCATTTGGTTCCGACGGGGTGTTTTCACCTGAGGCGTTTGTTGAGCGTACGAATTTTGATTTAGCTAACGATCTAGGAAATCTGTTAAATCGTACCGTTTCAATGATGAATAAATATTTTGATGGTGTGATTCCGGTTGAGGGAAATGACCCAACAGAATTTGATACAGCCTTACAACTACAAGCAAAAGATGTTATCGATAAATACGAAGTAAATATGGAAAAAATGCAATTTAGTATGGTTTTAAGTGATGTCTGGTCACTTATTTCTCGTACGAATAAATACATTGATGAAACTCAACCTTGGATTCTAGCGAAATCAGAAGATGATAAACCGCGATTAGGTTCGGTCATGTGGAATTTGGCAGAAAGCCTTCGTCAGACAGCCGTTCTACTTCAGCCATTTTTGACGAATGCACCTAAGCAAATTGCAGAACAACTTGGGTTATCTGCTGATTTATTGACATGGGATTCTCTTCAAAATTCATCAAGTATATCGGTAGGAACGAAAGTGGTTGAAAAAGGTGTTCCAATATTCCCTCGTCTAGAAGTAGAGCAGGAAATCGCATATATTCAAGAACAAATGCGTGGTCCTGTACCTGCAGAATCAGAGATTCCAGAAGTAGAAGAAGTGCCAGATGTTCCCGAAATTACAATTGACGAATTTTTAAAAGTAGATTTAAGAGTGGCGACAGTTTTAGCTTGTGAAGCAATCCCAAAAGCTGATAAATTACTGAAGTTGCAATTGGATTTAGGATACGAAAAACGTCAAGTGGTATCGGGAATTGCTCAACATTACTCACCAGATGAATTAGTCGGTCAAAAAGTAATTGTTGTGGCTAATTTAAAACCTGTTAAGCTTCGTGGTGAATTGTCTCAAGGTATGATTTTGGCTGGAGAAAAGAATGGTTTAGTAACTTGAGCCACAGTTGATCCGACATTAGAAACCGGTGCAAAGGTAAAATAGTGAACGTATTTTTAAGCCCCCCTAGGAATACCTAGAGGGGCTTTTAGTTGTATTGCAAAACTTATTCGTGCTATCTTAAAAGAACGTTTAAGGTAAAATAGGTTATTTGTACTGTAAATAAATGATTTCATATCCACAAATAGGGTAAATAGTCTTCGTTGTTATTTAAAAAACATACCTATGTCATCAGAATGTTAAGTAGCTGAGATTTTAGAAATCATTAGGAATTCTATAATAGATACCATGTAAGGAGAATCGAAAATGTATATTGATACACATGTACACTTAAACGCTGAGCAATACAATGAAGATTTACAAGAAGTGATTGACCGAGCTTTAGAAGCTGGAGTCAATCAAATGGTCGTCATCGGGTTTGACCAAAAGACGATTAAGCGAGCGATTGAACTTGCTGAGGAATATGAGTTTATATATGCAGTGGTAGGCTGGCATCCAGTTGATGCAATTGATTGCACAGAGGAAGATTTGCAATGGATTGAAGAACTGGCGTCACACCCTAAGGTTGTTGCAATTGGCGAAACCGGATTAGATTACCATTGGGACAAATCCCCTAAAGAAATACAGCAGCAAGTTTTTCGAAAACAAATTCAATTGGCACAGCGTGTCAAGCTACCTCTAGTTATACATAACAGAGATGCAACCGAAGATGTGATTCGAATTTTACAGGAAGAGCATGCTGAAAAAACAGGTGGGGTTATGCATTGTTTTGGTGGTAGCGTGGAAACGGCTAAGGTATGCATCGATATGAACTTCATGATTTCTCTTGGTGGACCGGTAACGTTTAAAAATGCTAAAAAACCAAAAGAAGTTGCCTCAGAAATTCCATTAGAGTGGTTAATGATTGAAACGGATGCCCCGTATTTAACACCCCATCCATATCGTGGCCAGCGTAATGAACCAGGGTTAGTTCCTCTGGTAGCTGAAGAAATTGCACGATTAAAAGACGTTTCATTAGAGGAAGTTGCCCGAGTAACAACTGAAAATGCAAAACGTTTTTATAAATTACCTGTTTAAAATTCGGTAATCTATCCAATACTTGGTATATGGAGGTTCCAATCAACCTGAATAGTATGACAAATTCCTATTGGTTGACAGTCAATTTTGAAGTCTATATAATCATCCGAGTGATAAGGAGGCGTTTTTCATGTCAAAAAAAACCATGAGAAACCTGTTCTTTAAAGCATTGAGGAATAAACAAACTGGAATTGCTATTGTCGCAGTTCTCATGTTTGTATCTGTATTATCAGCCGTCCTATATGTAGGGACTAAACATACCGTAGCACTTTCAATGAACGGTAAACAACAAGAGATTAAAACTCATGCAGATACAGTTGGAGATTTGTTAGCAGAACAAAACATACAAATTTCCAATGCTGATTTAGTGTCACCCTCAGTGAACACTTTAATTGAAGATGGTCTTTCAGTTAAGTGGGAGCAGGCAAATGAAATAACGATTACAGTTGATGGTCAAAAACAAACGATTACTACAACGGCTAATCAAGTTAGTGAAATATTAACAGAAGCAGGAATTAAGGTTTCTGAGCACGATAAGTTAACACCTACGCTAGATGCGAAGGTCGGATCTGATGGAATCATTGCCATTGATAAAGCATTTGAAGTAACGCTAAAAGATGGAGTCAATGAGAAAAAAGTATGGTCCACTTCGACTACGGTCGCTGGCTTTTTAAAACAACAAGAGATTCAGATGAATGAATTCGATCGTGTCGAACAAAGAATGGAAGAACTTGTGATTCCAAACGATGTTATACAAGTTGTTCGCGTAGAAAAGGTCACCGATGTAGTGGAAGAAGCAACGAATTTCGCTGTGGAAACAAGAAAAGATAAAGATTTACTTAAAGGGAAAGAAAAAGTAGTACAAGAAGGTAAAAAAGGAACGGTTGAACGTACTTTTGAAATTGTTAAAGAAAACGGGAAAGCAGTTTCTCGTGTTCTAAAAAGTGAAAAAGTAGTTAAAGAACCTTCTAATAAAGTAGTAACTGTTGGAACGAAAGTTGTTACAGCGAGTGTATCTCGTGGTTCTAACGCTGCACCTAGTGGCGGTGAAGAATTTTATGTGACGGCGACTGCTTATACCGCTTATTGTAATGGGTGTTCTGGTGTAACAGCGACGGGCATCGATTTACGTGCTAATCCAAGTTTAAAGGTAATTGCAGTTGATCCACGAGTAATTCCATTAGGCTCTAAAGTGTGGGTTGAAGGATATGGCTATGCAGTTGCTGGAGATACTGGTGGAGCGATTAAAGGAATGAAGATTGACTTATTTGTACCTACTACTGAACAAGCTTATGGATTTGGTCGTAAAAAAGTACGGATTAAAATATTAGATTAAAGTCAGGCTTTCCCTGCGTTTGGGGAAAGCTTTTTTAGCTTTATAAGAAGATGAAATTTATAAACTTGATTCCAGCGTTCAGGATTCGACATATTTAGCTTTTCAGCGCCTGCTCGGAGATCGCAAGGATGTGAGTAAACAAGGCGTTTCGACAGGTAGTTGGGAATTTAGCCTTCCTGCCAAAACGAAAGCGGGACTTCGTATCAGTTCTTCGAGCGCCAGTGTCGAGCTAAAAGGCATTTTACCTTTTCTTACTTTTATAAGAGGCATCTGTATACAGGTCTCTATTACCAAAGTAAAATAGGGTATAACGTTGTTCGGAAATGAGGGTTAAACTTGAATATCGAAGAATTCATAGTCGTTGAAGGAAAAGATGATACAACTGCCATCAAACGAGCAGTTAATGCAGATACAATCGAAACGAATGGATCGGCTATTTCTGCAGATACGTTAAAGCGTATCAAGCTGGCACAGGAAAAAAGAGGCGTTATCGTATTTACAGATCCAGACTATCCAGGTCGTCGAATTCGAGCGATTATTGAAGAACAAATTCCGGGAGTAAAGCATGCGTTCTTACCAAAAGAAAAAGCGATTGCGAAAAATGGTAAAAGTTTAGGAATAGAGCATGCTACTAATGAAGATATACGTGCATGCTTACAAAATGTATATACCCCTAAAAAAGAAGATTTAAAATGGGATGAAATTCCTTTATCTGATTTAATGAGGGCACGTCTAATTGGTCACCCTGATGCTAAAAAACGACGAGAGGAATTAGGAACGCTTTTACGAATAGGCTACACAAATGGCAAACAACTTCAAAAACGACTAACTATGTTTCAAATAGACCGACTACAATTTCAAATGGCCATTGAGCAACTTAATCAGGAGGAACACCATGTATAAAGATATTGCTACACCCGTCCGCACACAAGAAATTCTAAAAAAATATGGCTTTTCATTTAAAAAGAGTCTTGGACAAAACTTTTTAATTGATCCTAATGTATTACGAAATATTGTAAGCCGCGCAAATTTGACGAAAGAATCGGCTGCAATTGAAATCGGTCCTGGTATTGGTGCATTAACCGAGCACTTAGCTAGAACAGCTGGTCACGTTGTGGCTTTTGAAATCGACCAACGCTTATTGCCTGTCCTAGAAGATACTTTATCACCTTATGACAATGTATCCGTTATCCATTCAGATATACTTAAGGCAAATGTATTAGACGTGATGAAAGAAAAACTTTCTGGTTATAAAGATGTCATGGTCGTAGCAAATTTACCATACTATGTAACGACGCCTATTTTGATTAAATTGTTAATGGAGAAGCTTCCAATTCGCGGCATGGTGGTTATGATGCAAAAAGAAGTAGCTGACCGTATTACGGCTGTACCAAGTACAAAAGCGTACGGTTCTTTATCTATTGCCATTCAATACTATATGAAAGCTGAAATTGCAATGTCGGTTCCCAAAACAGTTTTTATTCCACAACCTAATGTTGATTCAGCAGTTATTCGTTTAACGCGTCATGAAAAAGCAATCGTCTCAGTTATAGATGAAGATATCTTATTTCAGGTATCTCGAGCTTCTTTTGCACAGCGTAGAAAAACGATCCTTAATAATTTACAATCTCAATTACCAAACGGGAAAGACAAAAAGGATTTGATTTTACTAGCACTCGAACAATCGTGTATCGATCCAACTAGACGAGGAGAGACATTATCCATTAAAGAATTTGCTGTTTTAGCAGATGAATTGTTACCTAATTTCAAGGAATAAATCGTTATGTTACAAAAATGACACAATTTCTTTTAAAAATAATATTTTTTCTTAACAAAAATTATTGACAAGTGGAATTGTACATTGTTAAAATGATTAATTTGGTTGACAATTTATTCTGTTTCTGGTATGATTAGATTTACAGTGAGGTGTAAGCGAAATGCCAAAAACTTTAGCGGACATTAAAAGGTCTTTAGATTGTCATTTAGGTAAACGTTTGCAATTAAAAGCAAACGGCGGTCGCAAGAAAACGATTGAGCGAGCAGGTATTTTACGTGAAACGTATCATGCAGTGTTTGTTATAGATCTAGATCAAGATGAAAATGCTTTTGAACGTGTGTCTTACAGCTACACAGATATTTTAACTGAAGCGGTAGAAATTACAATTGTGGACGACATGGAATCATTGGTCGTTGGCAAATAAGTTATAGCAATTATGAATATTTTTTAAACACTCATGGACATTTTGTTCATGAGTGTTTTTTTGTTTTTGGGTCATACTACGATAGTCAGTTCTAAAGGAGGAAAACCGATTGCCACGTAAAAAGGGTTTAATGTCGGATCGACTGAAAGTGGAAATAGCGAAGGAACTCGGATTTTATGATGTCGTTGAGCGAGAAGGTTGGGGCGGGATTAAATCACGTGATGCTGGTAATATGGTGAAACGTGCAGTTGAAATGGCTGAAACTGGATTAATGAACGGAAAAAATCAGAGCAAATAAGTAGCGAAATCCAATAAGAACTGACTAGGCGGAGAAATCCGCCTTTTTATATATTATTCTGATTATACATTTAAAATAGGCTTATGTTGTTGATAGGTAGGGAATCTGCGAGAAACATATGCTCCTGTATCGCTTCGCTAGCTTCGTCGCGGTTGGGTCACTTCAACCCTTTTCAGTCTTGCGGGAAAACAGGCAGGCAAGACCCCGCAGCTCGAACAAAGGATTGAAGGCTAAGTAGTACGCCACCTCGCGAGCGCAACGCCTTTGTGTCAAACATCCTGTTGGCATGAGGAGGCTTGTAAGTTCGTCCGCGGGAAGAGAGTAATTCCCTCTATTATTACAGTAAAAGTTAACTTCACTTACATATAAATTCCAAGTACAGGTATAAGGTGTTTTGGTATTACGTTCTAAATGTGAGACAAGCTGTGGTAAAATAGGGATACACAATACCCTCTAAAGGAGACATTCCTATGCTATATGTAAAAGCACCCGCGAAAATCAACTTAACTTTGGATGTGCTCCATAAAAGACCGGACGGATTTCACGAGGTTGAGATGATTATGACAACGGTGGATTTGGCAGATCGTATCGGTTTAGAATCACGTGATGACGGAATCATAAAAATCATTTCAGCTGATCGATATGTCCCAGATGACCAAAGAAATTTAGCTTATCAAGCAGCTAAACTTTTAAAAGATATATATAATGTTCAAGCTGGTGTGTCGATAGTTTTAGAGAAGAAAATACCTGTAGCTGCCGGATTGGCTGGTGGAAGCAGTGATGCAGCAGCCACGCTCAAAGGGTTAAATCGCTTATGGAATCTACAACTGACACCCGATCAATTAGCTGAGCATGGAGCAAAGATTGGTTCAGATGTTTCTTTTTGTGTTTATGGAGGAACAGCTCTAGCAACAGGAAGAGGAGAAAAAATTCTAAAACTTCCATCTCCCCCAAACTGTTGGATAATTTTAGCTAAACCCTCAATCGGAGTATCTACGGCCGATGTTTACGGCAATTTAAAAGTGGAAGAAGTTAAACATCCAAATACCAATGAGATGATACGTGCTATTAAAGAGAAAGATTATGAATTAATGTGTGCCTCCATGGGGAATGCTTTAGAAAGTGTCACACTAAAGCTATATCCAGAAGTATCCATGATAAAAGAGCAAATGATGAAGTTTGGAGCAGATGCTGTATTAATGAGCGGTAGTGGTCCGACTGTATTTGGTCTCGTTCAACACGAATCTCGTGTGAATAGAATCTACAATGGTTTAAGAGGATTTTGCGACGAGGTATACGCAGTTCGGTTAATTGGTGAGCGAGATACACTTGCTTAAAGCCGTATAATTGTGGTACCTTACGTATAAATCATTCGTGTTTAGGAGAGGGTTCCATGAAATGGAAGCGAAGCGAGCGTCTTGTTGATATGACGCATTATTTATTAGACCACCCACAACAATTAATTCCATTAACCTTATTTGCAGATATGTACCAATCGGCTAAATCTTCTATTAGTGAAGACTTAACCATTGTGAAGGAAACTTTTGAAGAAAAGGGCATCGGTTTACTCATGACTGTTCCTGGAGCAGCGGGAGGTGTGAAGTATATACCGAAAATGCTTGATGAAGCCGTACATAAAGTCATTCAAGATTTTATGCAAGAGTTAGGTCATTCCGATCGACTACTGCCTGGCGGTTACTTATATATGACAGATTTACTTGGTAACCCCCAATTAATGAATCGAGTAGGTAAGGTGTTTGCGTCAGCATTTGCGAAGACTCCGATTGATGTCATCATGACGGTGGCAACTAAAGGTATTCCAATTGCTCATGCGATTGCTAAGCATTTAAATGTACCAGTTGTCGTAGTTCGCCGTGATAGTAAAGTAACCGAAGGTTCAACTGTAAGTATTAATTACGTTTCTGGGTCTTCCCGTCGTATTCAGACGATGGTTTTATCAAAACGAAGTATGAAAAGTGGCCAAAAAGTTTTAATCACCGACGACTTTATGAAAGTTGGAGGCACGATGAATGGCATGAAAAACTTGCTTGAAGAATTTAATTGTCAGTTAGCTGGTGTTGCTGTTTTAGTTGAAGCTATTCATGCAGATGAAAACTTAGTGGATAACTATTTATCACTTGTAAAACTTCATGAAGTAAACGAAAAAGATCGCACGATTGCTTTAACTGAAGGTAATTACTTTTCGAAAGGTGGAAATGAATAATGAAACCAGTATCAACCACAAACGCGCCAGCTGCAATTGGCCCATATGTACAAGGAATGATTGTTAATGGACTGTTTTATAGTTCTGGACAAATCCCATTGAACCCTGAAGGTGTAATGGTAGAAGGTTCAATCGAAGAGCAAACGCATCAAGTATTCGCCAACTTAAAGGCAGTGCTTGAAGAAGCGGGATCGTCATTATCACAAGTTGTGAAAACGACGGTTTTCATCAAAGATATGAACGATTTTGTTGTTCTGAATGAAATCTATGCCAAACATTTTGGTGACCATAAACCAGCTCGTTCAACAGTTGAAGTTGCTCGATTACCAAAAGATGCTAAAGTAGAAATCGAAGTCATCGCAGTCGTTTCATAAGGCAGTCAACCATAGGAATTCTCTGTGGTCAGACTGTAGATAATGGTTACGAGTTTATATAACCTTGTAAAAATTTTGCTTTATGTATCTATTACATGTGAATAATAAAAAATGTGGTCGGCTATTTCTTTCGCTTTCCGCGGACGAAACGCAAGCCTCCTCGACGCACCTGTCTCAGACAGGTGTGTCTGTGGGGTCTAGCGTGTTTCGTTTTTCCGCAGGAGTCTTCAGAAATTGCCGACCACTTTTCTACTAAAATAGTGTGCAGAATCATGCTTACATAAGCTATTAGGATTGCTGATTTTAGAGTTCAAACATGAGTGTTTAAGTAATTATTTGAAATAACTCCTATTACCACTTTCTTGTAGTGATAGTAATAATAGCTTTGAAAGTCTAATCAAGCCTTGATAAGATCTACAGTTTAACCATAGGGGGAAT
>JBEVEQ010000009.1:0-4202 GCA_040512715.1 Paenisporosarcina sp.
CTACTTCCAGATATGCATCCATCTTTGCTATTCGCTTGTCATTTAACTTCTTATGATCTTGATATAAATTCTTCTTATTTCGACCAATTCACGTCTACAATCTTTAGACTAAAAACGTATTGCCCCCTTGCAATATATCAGGAATAATGTGTCAACCAAAGATTTATGATAATACTTTGATAATATCTTAAGGTACGATTTGATTTGATGAACTATTGAATGAACCACAATTCCTAAATTTGACAACGGTGGGCTGGAAAACGGGCAAAGAGCATAGAATAGAAATATGGTATGTAAAGCGTAACAGAAAATATTACGTAATGTCAGAACTCGGAGCAAGTGCACATTGGGTTCGAAACATTAGCCATAATCCGAATATTTCATTCAGCGTTAACGGTTTGAATTTTGTTGGTCTCGCACGGATAGTCAATCCAATGAAGGAAGCTCGATTAGCTGCAGAGATTTCAGAGTTAATGAAAGTGAAATATAAATGGGACCAAGGACTGATTGTGGAACTCAAACCATTAGATTTTGATGAGCGACAGCTTCGTTCATGAAGCAATATATGATGTCAGTGAACTTATAATATTATGTAATAGTATATTAAAAAAGCAGTTATGTTACTTGTTCTAATATCCATTCCTTAAACTTCCTAATTGCAAATTCTTCGGATTGTTTTATGAACGTGGGATCATTTAGATTCCATTGATCTTGTGGAATAGAATCAAAAAATTCTTGCATAAACAAAGTAAATCTAAAACGCAGGTTTCTTGGGTTTTCGCTTAAATCATAACGCTTTAGAATATTAGCTATTTTTCCAAATGAGGTATCATAGTCTCTTTTAAATGGTGTTATTTTTAGAGTGTCGTACAGAATTGAAGTTACAGAATCCAGGTCTTTCTTAATAGTGATCAATGCTTGCATAATACTACAATTTATAATACTTTATGGTTTGTTTTCCAAATATTTTATGAAAAGAATATTACACCTTACAACCCAACAGTATAAGCTATGTTCCCACTAAGTCTAACGCAATAACCTAAAGATACCAGACCTGAAAATGCTGTTTATGTAATAATCCCCAAAAATGTTTTCGTAAACCTTTTCTTGGCTATTTCGAGGGCCTTTTCACCTTTAGGTGAAAGCCCGTAAGTTATAGTTTTGCCTTCTTTCTCTTCACTCAGAAAACCCAAATCTTTTAGACTCTTAAGGGCTGGGTAAATTGTTCCGGGACTTGGTTTTTCCCCTCTTCTTTTTGCGAGTTCACTAGCTATTTCTTGTCCATGCATTGGTTTTTTTGAGAGTAAAAAGAGAATTAAAAATCCCAACAGTCCTCTCATATCGCAACATTCACCACCGAGTTCTCGCATACACATCATATTGGATGTCCGATATATATAAATACATCCTTTTGCTATATATCGTATGACCGATAATGGAATACATGGAGGTGATTAAATGGGGTACGGATGCTGTGGAATAGGAGTTGACCGAGTAAGAAACTTCCTGACCAAGGAGGAAAGGATTTCGTTGCTGAAGGAATACAGTGATGGTCTTGAGAAGGAGGTCAAAGGAATAAAGGAGAGGATCAAAGAATTGGAAGAAAAGTAATCCTTTCTTTCTTTCTTTTTCTTATGTAACTAGCTTTTTCATGAGTTTGTTTATCATTTTGATACTGTTTTTTGTTTTGTTTTGTTTTGTATTATATTTACTTCAAAAGCTTGTTTGAATAGACATGAAGAAAGAGCAGGAATTGATTATTTAATTTTATTTCCACAGTTTTATCAAATTTCGAGTAAAGTGCGGATAATGGGATTCGAATGGATTGGCTATAATCGTGGGCTCATGGTTGTTGCTGATTAACTCCTTTAGTCATAATCTCAGATCTAATTGAGGCCAATGATTGGTCAATTTGATATACGGCTAGTTTGTCTCTTCCAACTACCTCGAACTTTTGAAGAATGGTTTCAAATAATGTTTCTTCTTCTACTTGTTCGCTTACAAACCATTGTAAGAATGAGTATGTAGCACGATCTTTCTCTCTTTCAGCAACCTCTACTAAATTATTAATGAGTTTTGTAACTTTCTGTTCACTTTTTAGACCAGCTTGGAATGTAGATTCTAGTGAATCGAATTTGCCTTGAGGCTTTTCTGTTGCTGGAATTATCGCTTCTGTTCCACCATTATTAAGATAATGGATGAACTTTAACATATGTGTATTCTCCTCATTAGCTTGCTCAAAAAAGAATGCTGCACTTCCATCATATCCAGTTCTTTCACACCATGAACCAATAGCAACATATGCATGGGTAGCTGATGCCTCATAAGCAATTTGTTCATTAATTGCCTTGGCGATTTTTGATGAAATTCTCATTGTAAAACTCTTAATATCTCTTATATATCTAGATTTTTGGAATTGAGTTTTTTTAATATGGATAACTAAAAACGTAGTTTGGAATTACGAAATATTTGAATTCATTCTTAGCTGAAATAATAAGCTGGATCAACATTCGATTTTTTCAATTTCAGTCATCTTTTATAAAATTCATCTTTCGCATTTTTTTCAGTTTCATTGACACCCCATAAAAACTCTACATAATGCTGTGCGAATATAGTTACAAGAAATTTGAACAGGTCTTCTTTTGTTTTAAATCCATATTTTTCCATCAATTTGTTGATGTTTTCTACATCCTTTGAACTTAATTTTATACGAAGTTCACTCATTTTTATTCTCTTAAGTTATGTATTTTTAATAATCCTTGCTAATAGCTTTTCGTTCGTATGATTATTATTGACTTTAAATGGGACATTTTTAGAAATTCCAGCTTTTGAATCGTCAATTAGAATGCACCAAACTAGAATGGAACTAATGACAAACACTTTCCAGGTTTTAAAAAATTAATTTTGTTTTGTCATTTACGGGTTGATATGAGTGTATTTCACCAAATTAAAATCGGCAACTCAGATATTATCACATTTAGATATTAGAATGTCACCAACATAGACTTTATAGCATACCGTGACGCAAATAAATATACGATTCAGGGAATTGGGGTCCTTGGTATTAGTTGAGGTGTGGTGTTAGACGCCTACTAACAATAGAATTGTTAGTATCGTAGATGACGAGATAGATATTACTGAGCTTTTTCATGATGCTTTGTGTGGAAATATTGATGATATTACAGTTGTTTCATTCAACGACCCTGTGATAGCTTTAGAACATTTCACCGATAATAAAGACAATTACGCTCTTGTCATTAGTGACCTCAGAATGCCAAATCTCAATGGTTTGGAGTTACTAAAGAAGGTAAAAAAACTTAATCCTACGGTTAGAACTATACTTCTAAGTGCTTATGAAGTTGATAACGATGTGGTTTTTCAGAAATATATGAAAGAAGATATTATAGATTCTTTTATGGAGAAACCGGTTACCATAAGTGATTTGTGTCAAAGAGTAAGGGATGAATTTCAAGTTTATCAATTAGCGTCGTATGTAAAATAAGTTATTTCTGCCATACTAAAGCTTAAAATATAAATTTTTAGCTAATATATGAAAACTTATGAGGGCTGGAACGTTCTATTGTAATCGTTGTAAATTAAAATTTCAGTTAATAGGAATTTCTACCGTAAAAAATCCAAAATTTTGTCCCTTCTGTGGTAAAGATACATTACAAAAGGATAATATAATTTTTGGATAAGCATTGTTACTGAAAGGCTTATTTTCCTAAATTAAAAATAGGTATCAAACAATATTAGAGTAGGTGTCGCTTCCAGCCAGGGATTGCTTGGTATTTTGCTTCACACTTTGAACCGAATCACTAATGCAAAGTCCAAGTATGTCAAAAATTTTACGAGCCTCATTGGTATCAGGAATATTCTTTATTCTGAAATATTCGCCATCATAAAATATTGCAAAAAGCCCTGAGATTGCAGCTCCTGCTATTATTGGTTTAATTTTTGAGGATGTGCATTCATAGACTATATTCTTCAGAGCATCTATTCCTTGCCTTTGCTTTCTCCTATTGAGTACTATTCTACCAATGTCGAGGAATCTGGTACTATCAATTTTTCTTTCTTGTAAAACATCCTTCACTAGATTTAGTTTTTCAATCAAGGGCTTTCCTGGAAGTTTGATTGCACGAGTGCAGTCACAGGCTTCACATTCCATAGTGCATTTATCTCTAAACCGCGCATCCTTTACT
>JBEVEQ010000023.1:0-3776 GCA_040512715.1 Paenisporosarcina sp.
CACTTAGCTCATATTAAACATCCATTAGTCGGAGATGAACTTTACGGAGGATCAATTAAGGATTTAACGCGATCCGCTCTGCATTGTTCAAGTCTAACCATCAAGCATCCATTAACAAAGGAAATGATGAAGTTGGAAGCACCGTTACCAAAAGATATGAGCGAGTTTTTAGCTGCTCAGACTAATTAATCTTCATAATCATGAAATTTTTCATCGATGAAAGGCTGTTTTGAAGGTACGGAAATCGTCTCCATTTCGGGATATCGGAGTGCCGTTAATTTTCCGCCGAATACGCATCCTGTATCAATATTGATCGTCGCGTTTTTCTTGCGAGGTTCTTTAACCGGCGTGTGACCATAGACGATTAAGGCATCACCTTTATATGCACTTGCCCAATCTTTACGAACAGGTCGCCCGTCAGAGTGTTTTTCTCCACTAATATCTCCATACAGGACAAAGACGATGATGTTTTTTTGTATGGGTTTGCCGATCATATCCTCACGAATTCCAGCATGAGCGATAATGAGCTTTCCTTCATCGAGTTGATGATAGTAGGGGAGTTGTTCATAAAAAGCTATAAATCGTTTACGAAATTTTTCTTGTTCAGATTTTGGAAGTTGCTTGAATTCTGCCACAGTTGTCTCTAAGCCATGTGTAATTTGGACGTTATGACCTTTCAAATAACGGTAGAATTTATTGCAATGATTTCCCGGGCAATAAATTAACTGTTTGACATCTTGTTCATTGAACAATAAAGTCCAAACAGCGAGTGACTGCGGTCCACGATCTGCTGCATCACCAACAAATGCTAAATTTCGACCATTTGGATGGACAAACGTGCCATTTTTTTGTTTATATTCAAGTACTTGAAGCAATTCGAGGAGTTCTTCATAACAACCATGAATATCACCAATGATGTCATATGGCATGTTTTTCACCTCTTCTAATGAATTATTGTTGCTATGTGTACAGTGTAACCCATAAAATAACTACATATGAATGAAAAGCATTGACTACTTCATGCAATGAAAGGAGGACACGATAGTGGCAGAACACAATAACAACCGAGAAGAAAACGAAATAGAAGACGAAAAGTTACTAGCCATTTTGCTCAATCGTGACTTTGACACATTCCGTGAAGAATTCCTTTCTCTGCACCCTTACGATCAAGCGCAATTTTTTGAAAAAGTAAGTCCAGAGACAAGACAAATTATTTTTGAATACCTCTCTCCAAAAGAAATGGCTGAAATCTTTCAGTCCATTGAATTGGATGACGATGAATACGAACCATTCTTAAAGGAAATGGAGAACTCGTATGCTGCTGATATGTTATCAGAAATGTATGCCGATAACGCCGTAGATGTCTTAAATGAATTGGGCAAAGATCAAGTTGCTAGTTATTTAACGATAATGGATAATGATTCTGCTCAAGAAATCAAAGACTTGCTCCATTATGAAGAATATACAGCTGGTTCCATTATGACGACCGAATATGTGGTCATACCTGAAAATTCAACTGCTCGTTCGGCGATGACCATTTTGAGAAATGCCGCACCAGAAGCAGAAACCATTTACTACATTTTTGTTGTGGACGATGATAATAAGCTAACTGGAGTCGTGTCACTTCGTGATTTAATTATTTGCGATGAAGATACCTTAATACGTTCAATCATGAATGAACGTGTTGTGAGCGTGTCAGTTAGTGAAGACCAAGAGGAAGTCGCTCGTATGATTAAAGACTATAATTTCCTTGCTGTACCGGTGGTTGATTTCGAAAATCATTTGCTTGGGATTATTACTGTGGATGATATTTTAGATGTTTTAGAAGAAGAAGCAAATGATGATTACTCTAAACTTGCTGCCGTCTCTGAAATGGATACGTTTGATAAAGGTCCGTTAACAGCGGCGAAGAAACGCCTACCTTGGCTAATTATTCTTTTATTCCTAGGGATGATGACAGCAAATTTGATGGGTATCTTTGAAAAAACGCTCGATCAAGTAGCAATATTAGCTGTGTTTATTCCATTAATCGCAGGAATGGCTGGTAATAGTGGAACACAAGCACTGGCAGTAGCTGTTAGAGGGATAGCAACTGGCGATATTGAGGAGCAAAGCAAGATTAAGCTCTTAATTCGTGAAGCAGGAACTGGCTTAATTACTGGATTAGTTTGTGGTGTGGTTGTTGTTGGAATCGTTTATTTCTGGCAACATCAATTATTGCTTGGGTTATTAGTCGGAGCGGCGATTTTCGGTTCCATTTTTGTCGCGACTTTGGCGGGATCTTTTGTGCCTCTATTAATTCATCGATTAAAAATAGACCCTGCCGTTGCATCGGGTCCATTTATCACAACGTTAAATGATATTATCAGTATCTTAATCTATCTTGGGTTAGCAAGCATGTTTTTAACTCAACTCTAAAGAAAAGTGCGATTGCACTTTTCTTTTTTGTGATGTAATATTAGTACCAGGTATTAATAATTAGTTATAACTTAGGAGGAACATAGATGTCTTTATCATTACATGGAAAAACGTATGTCATCATGGGTGTTGCCAATAAACGCAGTATCGCCTGGGGAATTGCTCAATCGCTCGATAAAGCAGGAGCCAACTTAATCTTTACTTATGCAGGAGAACGATTTGAAAAACCCGTTCGAGATTTAGTGGAATCTCTTGAAGGGAAACATGAACTCGTTTTACCATGTGACATTACGATTGATGAAGATGTTGAAAACTGTTTCTCTATTATTCAAAAAGAAGTAGGAAAAATTGATGGTTTGGCACATTGTATTGCCTTCGCTAAATCTGAAGAATTAGCTGGGAATTTTTCAGATACGTCAAGAGAAGGATTTTTATTAGCCCACAACATCAGTTCATTTTCATTAACAGTCGTAGCAAAAGCTGCGAAACAATTGATGACTGAAGGCGGAAGCATCGTCACATTAACATACCTTGGTGGGGAAAAGGTTGTGCCGAATTACAACATCATGGGCGTTGCGAAAGCATCACTCGACATGTCTGTTCGTTATTTAGCAGCAGACCTTGGCCAATACAACATCCGTGTAAACGCTATTTCTGCAGGACCTATTCGTACACTATCTGCAAAAGGCGTTAGTGACTTTAATAGCATATTAAAAACAATCGAAGAACGTTCACCATTACGCCGTAACACGACACCTGAAGAAGTTGGCGACACAGCGCTATTCTTATTCAGTCACTTATCACGCGGAATAACAGGCGAAACCATCCACTGCGATAGCGGATATCACATTCTGTAAACTGTCTGCATAAACTAACTCAAAAAAGGACGTGACTGTAGCATTGGAAACTGAGCCTCTCCTTTTTGTTAGTGGACCTCCAGTATATAGACATCATAAGAAAGTCAAAGAATGGATCGAAGAAAGTACATCTATATTTCCAGAACGTCAATTGGAAGTAGAAGTAAAAACCGAATCAATAATGTGGAAAAGACTCAATTATTTCACATCGCCATTTGCACAACACGTTTACCGCCCCTTAACTTTTCAAATGAAATATGGCGAATCCCTACAAGGATTAGTCGAAAAACTAGAAGATGAAAGTGCCACCCTACGACTAGTTGACGGCACCATCGTATCGATCGATATGAACGACATTCACGAAATTAACTGGAGAGGAAAACCCTTCCCTGTGCGATTTCGGTGAATGAAGAAGGAAGATGCCCAGTGATGGGTGTCTTTTTTTTGTGGATTGGAGAGGGTTTGTGGCTAAACGCCACTTATAAGGAGAAATTCGCCACC
>JBEVEQ010000028.1:0-2632 GCA_040512715.1 Paenisporosarcina sp.
GCTATTTATTACATTAATATTTATTACTGTGGTTTCTGCGAGTTGCTCAAATAGTAGTTGGGCTTATTCATTTGTCGTTTGGAATGGTTATATTTATCAAATAAGCGATGAGTATGTAGGGGATATAGGTGAAGAAATTGGCGAAGTAACAAAGTATTCGGATAGGGAAGGAACGTATTCTGGAAACTTCTCGAATAAATACCAAAAGGGAACCAAATATTACGCGATTGAAGAAATAAGTACGGATGAAGCAATAGCAATTGAAGAAGGAAATGGTGAATATAGAAAAGCTACAAGTAAAGGGAAATATGGAGAAAAATAATTACTCTTTTTCAACTAACTGGGGTATTAGTAAGAAGTAAAGCCTAATTCCTTATTGAACTAAAGCAGCAAGTTAGTTGAAGATGATTTTATATAATAAGATTAGAAAAAACAAAGTAAAGGAGAAGTTCAAATGGTCGAACTAAAATATTTTGAACGTACAGATTTTAAACAGCTTATTGATTGGATTGTTTCACCTCAGTTTTTACTTCAATGGGGAGGATCTGCTTTCTCATATCCCTTAACTGAAAATCAGTTAGAAAAATACATTGAGAATGCCAATAATAATAACTCTGATACTTTGGTTTATAAAGTAATAAGTATAGAAACTGGAAATGTAATTGGTCATGTTTCTTTGAGGGAAATTGATAGAATAAACAAATCTGCACGAGTAGGAAAAGTATTAATTGGTGATAAAAATGTCAGAGGTAAAGGAATAGGTAAGCTATTGATGAAAGAAATCCTCAAGGTGGCATTTGATGAACTTAAATTACATAGAGTTAGTCTTGGTGTGTTCGATTTCAATGTATCTGCAATTGCTTGTTATGAAAAGGCGGGTTTTATCAAAGAGGGATTACTAAGGGACTCAAAAAAAAATAATGATGAATATTGGAACTTGTGGGAAATGAGTATTTTAGAAAATGAATGGTTAGAAACAAGAAGTTTGTTGCACTAACGGGTGCTTTAGTAAAAAAAACATAGTGTTGCCATGGGTAGTCATTTTTCCTTGGAGGGATTATATATATGAAAGTTCATGTTTTGCACACAGGTAAGGTTTATATTGATCGAGCCTTGGCTTTTAAAGAGAATAGCTTACATCCTATGCCATTTACGGGTTGGTTTAGAGGGAAAACTAAAAAAATGTGGGTGCCTGTGTCAACTTATCTAATTGAGCATCCAAAGGGACTAATATTAGTGGATACAGGTTGGCATCAAGAAATAAGATTAAACCAAAGAAAACATTTGGGAAGTTTGGCTTATTCCATGTTTAAAGGCAATCTTCCAGATGGAGAATCGATTGCTGAGCAGTTACACACTTTAGGAATAAAGAGCAGTGAACTAGATTTTGTTTTACTTACACATCTACATTCAGACCATGTTAGCGGATTAAAGCATGTACAAGACGCTAAAAGGATACTAACAAGCGAAATAGAATGGAAGTCTGCACACAAAAGAGCTGGATACATAAAATCAATGTGGCATAACATTCCGATCCAGACATTTATATTCACAGACATACTACATGGACCATTGAAAAAGGGATATGATTTATTTGGTGATGAGTCTCTATATCTAGTTCATACGCCTGGACACAGTGAAGGAATGTTTTCAATATTAGTTAAAATGAAGAATGGTTGGTTGGTACTAGCCAGTGACGTTGGTTACTCAGAGAAGTCATGGAAAGAGATGATTTTACCTGGAGTTACAACAGACAAAAAAGCCGCCTACTTATCATAAGAATGGTTAAAAGATATTTCAAATAAAAATGATTATATACGAGTAATTGCTAATCATGATTCTGCAATAAAACCACAAATTTTTACATGATAATTCTTATTCAACTCCCATGAAAATTAATTTAAATGGTCAGGAAGTATAATCCTAAAGAAGAAAATTATGAATAAAGGAATTTAGCTTGATAGTAGTCCTCTTCTTCAATTAACCGGTGCGGTTTAGTGTAATGGAATTTGAACTCACTTCCGACAGAAACTATGTAGTTGGGGATGAGATTAACGGAGTCATTTATGAATAATCACCCTAGTGCCATTTGGAACGCTAGATGATAATTCTAGGACATCATGATTATGCATCCTAATACATCCATGTGAGACATTCTTTCCGATTGAAGCTGGGTTATTTGTTCCATGTATGCCGTAATGAGGTTTTGACAATCCCATCCAAAGCACTCCAAATGGTCCGCCGGGATTAAGTTGTCTATTAATAATCTTGTAGGTACCAAAAGGGGTTGGTGATAATATTTTTCCAACTGCAATAGGATAAGTTTTTATAAGTCTATTTCCTTCGAACAGTTTTAATTTATGTTGTGATGTTGATACGTCAATCCATTTCGCCATAAAGATTAACTCCATTTTTTATCATTGTATGAAATTAACTCATATTTTGTTAATTAGACTTTAATTCTCCGAATTGAACTCACTAGGCAGGGTAGTTGAACACTGATTAGATGATTATTGTTTTTCTAAAAGGAAGTTATTTGGGGGATTCTATTCGGATTAAACTCATTTAGTTGTATGCTTTGGTTGTGTGTTAGTTATGGCTCTTACTTGTCTAGGGATGATCGTATTTTACT
>JBEVEQ010000041.1:0-3020 GCA_040512715.1 Paenisporosarcina sp.
CTTCCATTTTTAATACCTTGCAAAACTCCATAAAACAAACTATAAATATCCTCATTGTCTAATAAATATGGTTCAGCAATTGTAGCAAATTCATTTGGTTGTTGATATACGTTGAAAATCATATTCAAATCCCCTATATTTTTTAACAAATAGTACACATCATTACATTAAATGTCACTAAAAATTTTTATTCACTATCAAAGTTATTGTTTATTCTTGTTTATTTATAAGTAAACTATATACTCTTTCTCAAAAGAAGTTGGTTTTCAAGATAAAGATACGGACTAAATATGTTGTGAAACTTTACTGTTGATTTTTTATGAAAATAGAGGGAATCCGCTCCCTTTTCGCGTACGAACTGGCAAGCCTCCTCGCAAAGTTGCGGGGTCTTGCAAGCCCGTTATTCCGCAGGAGTGTTGCGAATTCCCTTACTTTCAACAAGATCGTTTAACAGAGCGTTAAAAAGGAAAAATTAATGATTCAAAACATCATTATAGTGGAAATAAATCAAGAATATGGTAAGTTTTATTTTAGGAGTTGTTTTGGTTATACAATGCTAAATAAGGATTTCATTATGGAACTAAGAGGGCAGTATTTGGTAAAGAAATTTGGACTGCTGTTTGTTATACGATGAAGTTTTATTAAAAGGGGAAGTATCTTAAAGGGGGAATCAAGTGTTTAAGAGGAAAACATTAGTTTTTATTTGGACTGTCATAATATCTGTACCTATTTTGGGTCTGCTTTTTATGCTTATGGAAAGGAGTACTATAAAAGAGGTACCAAGTTTAATTGCCTTTACAAGTATGTATACAATTCCTATTATTCTTTTATTTGGAATTCCGATGTCAATTCTCTCGGATAAGATGAACAATCGTTTTGCTGGAAAAATTAGAGTATTTACTTCATTGATTGTCCATTTATTATTTGGTACTAGTTTTGTAGTCTTATTTATGTTGATTCTTGATTCAAGGTTTATTTTGACAAATTTCAATTCGTTTGACTCATATTTCTTAGTTGCATCCACACTTATCTCATTCGTTGGCTGGGGTATGGACGAAATTTTAAGGTTTTATTTTAGTAAAAGTCAAAAGAGGATAAGCGTAATTTAGAGATTTCAAGAAATCACTTTAATTATAAATTCAAAACACCCAACAAATAAAGGTAGGGTGTTTTTCACTGTTTAAATTTATCAATTATAATTCCATGCGAACTGAATCTATATTAAAATACATGGTAAAAAATATTAAATTCAACAGGACCCTCGCACTTTTGTATGTGTTCTTTATGATATTACATTTGTCTGGTTAAAGGGTTCAGTTCAAAGCAGGATGATTCACTCTTTTTTCTGCTAATGATTGGATGGATAGCCACTTATTGGCTTCCCTTGGCGACTTTAAGGTAACCACTTTCGCTGGTGTATGTGATAAGATTTCTACTATTTCAGGTTTTGCATCCTTCGGAAACCGCCATATCCAACGTACAAATTCCCAATCGATTTTTTCTGGACATTCTTCTCCCATATCCGGTCTAGTGGAACCTCGATAAGTCCAAGCTCGCTTGCATGCACGATATACACAGAGTATATTTGAAAAATCGAGGAAAATAACGAGATCAGCGTATTCAGCTCTTAATGCAAGAGTTGAATCGTAATTTCCGTCAATAATCCACTCTGGTTCAGCCAATTCTGCTTTTACTTTTTCAATAAACTCTGAACGAGGAGAAGGCTTCCACCCAGGTTGCCAAAACAGTGCATCTAAGTGCACGACGGGTAAATCCCATAGTTCTCCAAGCTTTTTAGATAACGTGGATTTTCCCGCTCCTCCTGAACCAACAATTAAAATACGTTGAAACTTAGGCTGCGTCTTCTTCAAAGGAACAGACTCCTATCGTATTGCCATCTAAGTCTTTAAACTGGAAAAACTCCACGTTCCCTCCACTTTGTACTGGGGTAGCATCTACACCCAAATTCAACATGTTTTGATGAGTTGCATGAATATCAGGCGTATACAAATTAAACCACTCATGCTCAGTAGGCTTACTCGATCTCATTTGCGAAATACTCACTAGAGTAAATGCTGTCTCACCGTTACCAATATCCATTGCTGCATAGCCATTTTTTTCATCATGCCATCTTAAAGTAAATCCACATTTTTCTTCAAACCATTTAATCGAACGATACGTGTCTTCTACAGGCAAAAATACGGTGTCAATCCTTTTGAACATAGCCGTCTCTCCCTCGCAACGCATATTTAGTAGCTCTATTCTATCAACTTATGATGTGTTCTGCTAGAGTCTTCTCAATACTATTCGCAAAACTGTCTCCTGCTCCCCAATCAAATCGTAAAAACACGCCTTCGCCACCACCTGATGCAACTGCGTGCACCTTTGTCGTACCATCAAAATTATCAATAGTCACAGTCATGGAAGCACGGTTAGAAGTTCTCATGAAATATTTTTCTAAAACAAACACGATGATTTCATTATCCCCAACCGATCGTTTGTAGTAATCAATTAACTTCCCTGAAATGCTCCCCCTAGAAAATCCATTATTAATCATATTCATCGCTTCACTTGGACTAAGCTTGACGTTAAATTCTTTAACACTCATATGTAAACCCCCTTTTCTTTACTATACGAGATGAATATGGTAAAAGTTTCTAAACTTTTACCATTATTAACTTTTTCTGTTTTTTATAAATTTAAGCTATTTATATAGACTGATGATTTTTAAACCTTTAGCTGATTGTAGTGAAAGGCGGCGACTCTAGCGGGATAAGCGTATCCAAGTAAGACACCGCCGTGCGAAGCACGAGTTGGCTTGCGGACCGCCCGCGGAAAGCGTCCGCCTGTTTCTGTTTCTGTTTCTGTTTCTGTTTCTGCATCGCTACGCTAGCTTCGAAACATGAAAGTGCGTTGTAACGGAAATCCACAGTATAGTTAAGTAGAGTCTAAAATAAAAAAAGAGATTCCCTATTAAGAGAATCTCCAAAATGATTATTCAAGTTCTAATTGTTTCGTTT
>JBEVEQ010000058.1:0-13407 GCA_040512715.1 Paenisporosarcina sp.
AGGTTTGTTACCAGAGTTACGGAATGATTCAACAACTTCTAATCGTTTAATTGCACGCGTACGTCTCTGACCTGCTGCAGTTTTAAGTTCTTCTTTCAACATTTCAGTTTCTTTCTCAAGATCTAAATCTTGAAGAAGACGCTTAATTGCTTCAGCACCCATTGCAGCATAGAATTTCTTGCCATATTTTTCACGGTATGCACGATATTCTTTCTCAGACAATAGTTGCTTGCGTTCAAGCGGAGTATTTGCAGGATCTACAACTACATAAGAAGCAAAGTAAATTACTTCTTCTAATGAACGAGGAGACATATCAAGAATAAGTCCCATACGACTTGGAATTCCTTTGAAATACCAAATATGTGATACAGGAGCCGCTAATTCAATGTGACCCATGCGCTCACGACGTACTTTTGAACGTGTAACTTCAACGCCACAACGATCACATACAACGCCTTTATAACGAACACGCTTATACTTACCACAATGACATTCCCAGTCTTTTGTTGGACCGAAAATACGTTCACAGAACAAACCATCTTTTTCTGGTTTCAGTGTTCGGTAGTTAATCGTTTCAGGCTTCTTCACTTCACCATATGACCAAGAACGAATCTTGTCAGGAGATGCTAAACCAATCTTCATGTACTCAAAATTATTAACGTCTATCAAGGAGCCTACCTCCCTTAGTCTGGGTCTTTTAAAGACTTTATCCACTTAGCTCAGGCGGATAACTTTGATGGAAATGGAAATGCGGGCAGGTATGAAGGCCTGCCCTTATTTCTTAAAACTAATTTATATATATTGCCTTATTCGGCTGAGCCGACTGGCACTTCGTCCGTCATTGGCAGGATGTTGAGTGCATCAGCTGGTTGAAGATCATCTTCTTCATCAAGATCACGCAATTCAACTTCCTCATCGGTAATGGTCATCATTTTAACGTCCATACCTAAACTTTGAAGCTCTTTAATTAATACTTTGAATGATTCTGGAACTCCTGGTTCTGGTACGCTTTCCCCTTTAACGATGGCCTCATATGTTTTCACACGGCCAACCACATCATCGGATTTCACTGTCAAGATTTCTTGAAGTGTATAAGCAGCACCATAAGCTTCTAGAGCCCAAACCTCCATCTCACCGAAACGTTGTCCACCGAATTGTGCTTTACCACCAAGCGGCTGTTGCGTTACTAATGAATAAGGTCCAGTTGAACGCGCATGTAACTTATCGTCGACCATATGCGCCAACTTGATCATGTACATAACTCCGACAGAAACACGGTTATCGAAAGGTTCACCAGAGCGACCATCGTATAACGTAGTTTTACCATCTCGGTTCATACCAGCTTCTTCCATAGTGTTCCAAACATCATCTTCATTTGCACCATCAAATACTGGTGATGCCATATGAATGCCAAGTGCACGAGAAGCCATACCTAAGTGAAGCTCAAGTACTTGGCCGATGTTCATACGAGATGGAACCCCTAGAGGGTTAAGCATGATATCGACTGGGGTACCATCTGGCATAAATGGCATATCTTCTTCAGGAAGAATACGCGAAATTACACCTTTGTTACCATGACGACCAGCCATCTTATCTCCAACAGAGATTTTACGCTTTTGAACGATGTAAGCACGCACCAATTGGTTAACACCTGGTGGTAACTCATCGCCATCTTCACGATTAAAGACCTTCACATC
The DNA here is from genome assembly GCA_040512715.1 of Paenisporosarcina sp. GTDB lineage: Bacteria > Bacillota > Bacilli > Bacillales_A > Planococcaceae > Paenisporosarcina. Next base: position 1,698 of record JBEVEQ010000058.1, read on the forward strand.
CAAGATAATTCCGCCTGCACCATGAGGTACACGTAGAGATGTATCACGAACTTCACGAGCTTTTTCTCCAAAGATTGCGTGTAGTAAACGCTCTTCCGCTGTTAGTTCAGTAACCCCTTTAGGTGTTACTTTACCCACAAGAATATCGCCATCGCGAACTTCCGCACCGATACGGATAATGCCACGCTCGTCTAAATTGCGAAGTGCATCTTCCCCAACGTTTGGAATATCACGTGTGATTTCTTCCGGTCCAAGCTTAGTATCACGAGACTCTGACTCATATTCTTCAATATGAACAGATGTATATACATCGTCTTTTACAAGGCGCTCACTCATGATGATTGCATCCTCGTAGTTATAACCTTCCCATGTCATGAATGCCACGATAACGTTACGTCCTAATGCCATTTCGCCTCTTTCCATAGAAGGACCATCAGCTAAAATGTCACGCGGTTTCACGCGGTCACCAATCTTAACGATTGGACGTTGGTTATAACTCGTTCCTTGGTTAGAACGGACGAATTTTTGTAATTTATATTTTGTTAAATCGCCTTTAACTTCTTTGCCATCGATTTCTTCGATACGACGAACACGAATTTCTTTCGCTTCAACGTGTTCAACGATTCCATCAAACTTCGCAATTACTGCAGCTCCAGAATCACGAGCATTTGTATGTTCCATCCCAGTTCCTACAAAAGGAGCTTCTGGATTTAACAATGGAACAGCTTGACGTTGCATGTTCGCACCCATTAGGGCACGGTTGGAGTCATCGTTTTCTAAGAAAGGAATACATGCCGTAGCGGCAGATACAACCTGTTTAGGTGAAACGTCCATGTAATCGATACTGCTGCGTTTGAAGACCGTGTTGTCTCCACGGAAACGACCAACTACCTCTTCACTGACAAACTCACCATTTTCAGTTAAACGTGAATTTGCTTGTGCAACAACATAGTTGTCTTCTTCATCAGCAGTTAAATAATCAATACGACTTGTTACAAGGTTTGTTTCAGGGTCAACTCGACGGTAAGGAGTTTCAATAAATCCAAATTTATTTACTTTAGCAAAACTCGAAAGTGAGTTAATTAGTCCAATATTCGGGCCCTCAGGCGTTTCAATCGGACACATACGACCATAGTGAGAGTAATGAACGTCACGCACTTCAAATCCGGCACGTTCACGTGTTAAACCACCGGGTCCTAATGCCGATAGACGGCGTTTATGAGTCAATTCAGCAAGTGGATTCGTTTGATCCATGAACTGAGATAATTGAGAGCTACCAAAGAATTCTTTTATAGAAGCTATTACCGGACGAATATTGATTAATTGTTGTGGCACAATAGACTGTGTGTCGTTAATAGACATACGCTCACGAACCACACGTTCCATACGAGAAAGACCAATACGGAATTGATTTTGCAACAACTCACCTACTGAACGTAAACGACGGTTACCAAGATGATCGATATCATCCGTGTTTCCAACGTTGTGAAGTAGGTTGAAGAAGTAACTTACAGAAGAAATAATGTCTGCAGGTGTGATGTTTTTAATCGCATCTTCTATATAAGCATTACTGATGACATTAATTTCACGTTGCGCTTCATCGTTAGGTGCAAAGATTTTGATTGATTGAAGTGTGATATCTCCTTCTAATACGCCACCAACTTGCGAGATTGTTTGGAATCCGATTCCATTCTCTAAGTGAGGGATTAGACGATCTAACGTACGACGATCAATAACCGTACCTTTTTCAACTAAAATTTCCCCAGTTTCTGGGTCTACAAGCGTTTCAGCAACTGTTTGATTGAACAAACGGTTTTTGATGTGTAGTTTTTTATTCATTTTATAGCGACCAACGTTTGCTAAGTCATAGCGTTTTGGGTCGAAGAAACGAGAGTACAACAGACTTTTCGCACTTTCAACTGTTGGCGGTTCGCCTGGACGAAGACGCTCATAAATTTCAAGCAACGCTTTTTCTGTGCTTTCTGTGTTATCTTTTTCCAACGTATTGCTTAGGTATTCGTTATCGCCAATAAGATCGATAATTTCTTGATCAGAACCAAAGCCTATTGCACGTAAAAGAACCGTTACCGGTAATTTACGAGTACGATCGATACGAACATACACAACATCTTTCGCATCTGTTTCATACTCTAACCATGCACCACGGTTAGGAATAACGGTTGCACCGAATCCTTTTTTACCGTTTTTGTCTGTTTTGTCGTGGAAGTAAACACTTGGTGAACGGACTAATTGCGAAACGATTACACGTTCAGCACCATTGATGACGAAAGTTCCAGTTTCGGTCATAAGTGGGAAATCACCCATGAACACGTCTTGTTCTTTCACTTCATCTGTTTCTTTGTTATGGAGACGTACTTTTACGCGAAGTGGAGCTGCGTAAGTTACATCACGTTCTTTTGATTCATCGACTGGATACTTAGGCTCACCTAAAGTGTAATCGATAAACTCGAGTGAAAGATTACCCGTGAAATCCGCAATTGGAGAGATGTCGCGGAACATTTCACGCAGACCTTCTTCGAGGAACCATTCGTAAGATGCTGTTTGAATTTCTATTAAATTCGGAAGTTCCAGCACCTCGTTAATACGCGCAAAACTTCTACGCTGACGGTGTTGTCCGTATTGAACTAGTTGACCTGTCAACTCATTCACCCCTCAATAAAGCAATATTAGGTCTTTTCTGAACAACATATTTAGTGTATGATGTCGAAAAGACAAAAAGAAAACGAGTTCTTAAAAGAGCTCATTTTCGGTTAACCAAACTTATTCTTGGTAAGTATACCCACTGATAAATTATCTTTATACAAAAGGGCATACGACCGCAAAATAATTTTTTTGCATTTTATTATAATATCATAGCGATTTTGTCAAGTCAATAATCATTTGACTTTATTAGCCCTAATTATCCAGTAGCCTCTTACCTTATCTACCACTTCTACTTGACCAAAAATTTCTTCTAACTTATCAAAAGTAGAAGGAGCCCCTTGTTTCTTCTGAATCACTACCCATAATTCTCCATCAACCTTCAATTTCGCATAAGCATCCTCATAAAAACGAAAAATCGTTTCCTTGCCTGCCCGAATCGGAGGATTTGTTAAAATTGCAGCAAAATCCGTTTTAGAAACTTCAGTTAATCCATCACTTTCGTAGATTCGTACATTTTGTACCCCGTTACCATCCGCATTTTGTTGCGAAAGCTGTACCGCTCGTTCATTAATGTCGACCATATGAATCACGCGATCCTCTTCTGTCTTCGCAATTGATAAACCAATCGGCCCATAACCACATCCAACATCCAACACATCGCCTTCAATTGCAGGAACTTTAAACGTATCGATTAAGACACGGGATCCAAAATCTACCTCGCTTTTACTAAAAACCCCTGTATCTGTCACAAAATGAAACAGATGTCCACGTAGTTTAAAACTCCAAGACATGGGTTTGCTTGCTGTTTGAGGTTTTTTGGAATAATAATGTTCAGCCATATGGCAATCCTCCAACCCGTTTAAGAAATCAAGAAAAAGCCCGCCGGTAAATGACGAGCTTTCCAATACTATAATCGAAATTATTTAACTTCTACAGAAGCGCCAACTTCATCAAGCTTAGCTTTGATTTCTTCAGCTTCTTCTTTAGCAATACCTTCTTTAAGAGCTTTAGGAGCGTTGTCTACAACTTCTTTAGCTTCTTTTAGGCCTAATCCAGTGATTTCACGAACCACTTTGATTACTTTAATTTTTTGGTCTCCAGCAGAAGTTAAGATAACGTCAAACTCAGTTTTCTCTTCTTCAGCAGCAGCACCGCCACCAGCAGCCATAGCCATTGGTGCAGCAGCTGTAACGCCAAATTCTTCTTCGATTGCTTTTACTAAGTCGTTTAATTCAAGAACAGTCATACCTTTGATTGCTTCTAAGATTTGCTCGTTGTTCATTGTATGTTCCTCCTAATAGGAATATTTTTTGTTTTGGGTAAACCCAGATAGTTAAACAGCTAAGCCGAGTAATAAATTACGCGCCTTGCTCTTCTTTTTGTTCTGCAACTGCTTTTGTAACAAGAGCGAAGTTGCGCATTGGAGCTTGAAGTACGCTGAGTAGCATAGACAACAAACCTTCGCGAGAAGGAAGCTCTGCAAGTGCTTTAATATCGTCAGCAGATGCGATCGTACCTTCAATCACACCAGCTTTGATTTCAAGCTGTTCGTTCTTTTTAGCGAAATCGTTGATGATTTTCGCTGGAGCTACTACATCTTCAGAAGAAAATGCAATTGCGTTTGGTCCTGTAAGGAATTCGTTCAATCCTTCAAGACCGGCTACTTCAGTTGCACGGCGAGTCATTGTGTTTTTGTAAACCTTGAACTCAACGCCTGCTTCACGAAGTTGCTTACGAAGTTCAGTTAGTTGAGATACATTTAATCCACGGTAGTCAACTACAACAGCAGTTGCAGCACCTTTGAATTTTTCTGTAATCTCTTCAACGCGAACTTGTTTAGTTTCCATAGCTTTGCTCATCTTGACACCTCCTATTAGAATGAGTCACTTATACCGGCAAAAGAAAAGCCCCTGCTCTATATAACATAGACACAGGGGCTGAAACGTCATCTTAAAATAAAGAATTCGAATGCATGTCCTCGGTAGGATCATTATGCGACAAGTCGCCCCTACTGTCTACGGTACAAATGAATATTCACAACAAAAATCATCTTAACAGACGATTATTTCGTTGTCAACCTTAGTTAGATACTTTTACAGCTGATGTGTCAACTTTTACAGAAGGACCCATCGTTGTTGTAACGTTAACAGATTTCATGTAAGTACCTTTCGATGCCGATGGCTTCGCTTTTTGTACTACATCAAATACTGCTAAGAAGTTTTCAACTAATTTATTGTCATCGAAAGAAACTTTACCGATTGGCGCGTGAATGATTCCTGCTTTATCAGCACGGTATTCAACTTTACCAGCCTTGATTTCTTCGATTGCTTTCGTTACGTCGAAAGTTACTGTACCTGTTTTTGGATTCGGCATTAAGCCTTTTGGTCCAAGTACGCGACCTAATTTACCAACTTCACCCATCATGTCAGGAGTAGCTACGATTACATCGAAGTCAAACCATCCTTGTTGGATTTTAGTGATGAATTCTGCATCACCTACGAAGTCAGCACCAGCAGCTTCAGCTTCTTTTAATTTTTCGCCTTTTGCGAAAACTAATACGCGTTGAGTTTTACCAGTTCCGTTTGGAAGTACTACTGCTCCACGGATTTGTTGGTCATTTTTACGAGTATCGATTCCAAGTTTGAATGCTACTTCAACAGTTGCGTCAAAGTTAACAGTACTTGTTTTTTTAGCAAGTTCTACTGCCTCTTGAGCAGAATAGAATTTGTTACGGTCTACTAATTTTGCTGCATCTTGCAGCTTTTTACCTTTTTTAGCCATTGTGAAATGTCCTCCTTGATTGTGGTTATAACGGGTTAAACCTCCCACGAATAAAGGTTGCGTGTCCAAAATGAACGTCCGCAACCCTCCAAAAACAATGCATCATCAAGTGCAAGGGATTAGTCTTCGATCGTAATACCCATGCTACGCGCAGTACCTTCAACCATCAACATAGCCGCTTCGACTGATGCTGCGTTAAGGTCTGGCATTTTTTGTTCAGCGATTTCGCGAACTTTATCACGCTTCACCGTTGCAACTTTTTTGCGGTTTGGTTCACCAGAACCTGACTGAATACCAGCCGCCACTTTAAGTAATACTGCTGCGGGTGGAGTTTTTGTAATGAATGTAAATGAACGGTCTTCAAATACAGAAATTTCAACAGGGATAATTAGTCCAGCTTGATCTGCCGTACGTGCGTTGAACTCCTTACAGAATCCCATGATGTTAACACCTGCTTGACCCAATGCTGGACCAACCGGCGGTGCTGGGTTTGCTTTACCAGCTGGAATTTGTAGTTTTACCATTTTAATAACTTTTTTAGCCACGAGACACACCTCCTTAAGTCCGTGATGTGGTAATAGGGTTGCCCCTCCCACTCAAATATCTGTCCTGTCAGCTTAATAGCCGATAACATGAGCTAAATTGTGCAGACTATCACAAAATATAGTCTGACCTTTGAAATAATAACACTTTTACATAACTAGCGCAAGTAGCTATTCAAAATTAAATTTTATGAACCTGTTCGAAGTCAAGTTCCATTTTCGTTTCGCGTCCAAACATATCAACAGAAACTTTCAACTTACCTTTAGCTTCATCAATCTCTTCCACTTTACCTTGGAAGTGAGCAAACGGTCCTTCTAATACTTCGACCATTTCATTCACTGCAAATTCAGCGACATGTTTACGCTCAGTCATACCCATTTGTTTCAAGATGAAATCTACTTCTTCTGGCAATAAAGGCGTTGGTTTTGCTCCGCCACCAGATGAACCGATAAATCCTGTTACTCCCGGCGTATTACGTACAACATACCAAGAATCATCCGTCATGATTAACTCAACTAATACATAACCAGGGAATGTTTTACGCATTACTACACGTTTTTTACCATCTTTAAAATCTGTTTCTTGCTCTTCCGGAATGATGACACGGAAGATTAGATCTGACATGCCCATTGTTTCGACACGCTTTTCTAAATTTGCTTTAACTTTGTTTTCGTAACCTGAATACGTGTGCACTACATACCAATTCTTTTCCATATTGAGTAGGACTGTCGTCCGTCCCTCCCTTTCTTAGACAAATGAAAAAACCCGTTCGAAGAATAAGACGGGCTATTTCACATAATAAAATCTGTTATCAAATTACAAAGCAAGGAACCATCGAACTGCTTCGGAAATCCCTAAATCAATGACTGCGAAGAACAAGGCCATAACAACAACTGTGGAAAGAACAATAATTGTGTAACGTGTTAGTTCTTTACGTTTAGGCCAGCTTACTTTTCTCATTTCTGAGACTACATTACCAAAGAAACCACTAATATTCGCCATTCTTATTTACCCTCCGAGTACCAAATATCTATATTCTTCAACTTCATGTAAAAAGTTATAACGTTTGTTTGTGAAGTGTATGTGCTTTGCAATGTGAACAAAACTTTTTGAGTTCTAAACGCTCATTGGAGCCTTCTTTGGAAGAAGGAACCGTATAGTTTCTTGAACCACATCGATCACAACTCAACACGACTTTTTTAGCCATATTCTCACCTTTTTTTAGTTCATGAGTATTGTTAAAGACTATCACCTCTAGAAAAGGCTGTCAACAATGCCCTAGAGACATGCGTTAATGAACGCCACCGATTTCAATATGTCGTTCTAGTTTCCTCTTCACTCGTTGAAGGGCATTATCAATCGATTTTACATGTCGATTCAATTCTTCTGAAATCTCATGATATGACTGCCCATCTAAGTAGAGAGCAAGGACTTGTCTCTCGAGCTCGCTCAAGATCTCAGCCATTTTTTCTTCCATGTAATCGTAGTCTTCACGGTGAATCATCATTTCTCCTGGATCATCATTAACAGATCCAGAAATAACATCCATTAATGTTCGATCCGATTCTTCATCATAAATAGGCTTGTCCAGTGACACATAGGAATTAAGCGGAATGTGTTTTTGACGCGTAGCAGTTTTAATGGCCGTAATAATTTGTCGCGTGATACAAAGTTCAGCAAAAGCGCGAAATGAGGATAACTTGTCCCCTCTGAAATCTCGAATAGATTTATAGAGGCCAATCATGCCTTCTTGAATAATGTCTTCTTTATCCGCTCCGATTAAAAAGTAAGATCTTGCTTTCATTCGAACGAAGGAACGATACTTAGTAATTAAAAAATCAAGTGCATCCGTATTTCCACTATGGACCAGTTCCACTATCTCTTCATCTACTAAATCTTCAAATTGTTGCAGCTTTAAGTGAACATGGTCGCTCTTCATCAACGGTATCACCTCTGCTCTGCCTACGTAGTTAGACCTAGTATACAGATGTGGAAATCTAGCGTCAACGGCTCATTTCAATCCTCTGCGCCATTTTTCAAAAATTTCTGCTACTTCCTTGGATAGAGGGATTTTAGATAAGGGACGTTGCTCTTGAATTGTTTTGACATTTTTCGTTATTTTCGTTTGAACTTGCTCCATTTCAATTTCCAATTCACGTGCGGAAATGCGAAGAGCTCCTTGCGCAAAAATAACCCACTGCTCTGTTAAATCGGATGTAGCTACATGGACTTGATCGCGTCTCGTTGGTAACAATGAAGCTAGTTTTTCAATCCGTTCATCAGCTGTTTCATTTTTTCGCGTAAAAATAACTTCGACTGCATGCTGAACATTCTTATGTTCAATTCCTGGAACTAAATGCGCATCAAAAACGACAATAACTCGCCAACCAGAATAAGCCTTATACTCCGCCATCATTTCAATTAAGCGATCCCTAGCGTCAATTAACTTTTCCGCTTTTAATTCCCGTAACTCTTTCCATGCGCCGATGATGTTGTAACCATCGACGAGTAAAATGTCCACAATCAGTTACCATCGACCGGTAGGCGGTTGCGTAACACTTCATACATCAAAATAGCTGCTGCAACTGATGCGTTTAACGATGTGACTTTCCCTACCATCGGCATGTTGTAAAGGAAATCACATTTTTCTTTTAACAGTCTACTCATTCCTTTGCCTTCGCTCCCAATAATAATGGCCAGTGGTAATTTTGCATCCATATGGCGATAGTCTGCCGATCCTTTTGCATCGGTTCCAGCAATCCATACTCCTCGTTTTTTCAAATCTTCCACTGTTTGTGCTAAATTTCCGACACGTACTACAGGAATATGCTCAATCGCACCAGTAGACGTTTTAGCCACAATTGCCGTTAATCCGACGGCACGTCTTCTTGGAATAATAACACCGTGAACCCCAGTTGCATCCGCCGTTCTTAAAATGGAACCAAGATTATGAGGATCTTCTAGTTCATCGAGAATTAAAAAGAAAGGATCTTCATTGCGTGAAGCCGCGCTTTCAAACAAATCGTCTAGTTCTGCATATTTGTAAGCCGCAACTGATGCAGCAATACCTTGATGAGTCGCCCCATCTGTTAATTGATCGATTTTGTTTTTTGGTACGAACTGAACAATGAGTCCCGCTTCTTTAGCCAACTGCAAAAGCTCCGCAATTCCAGCTTTTTTAACACCTTCTGCAATCCACACTTTGTTCATTTCCCGTCCTGAACGAAGGGCTTCTAGTACAGGATTTTTACCTGAGAGTATTTCGTTTGTTGGCTCATTTGTTTGTTCATTCATTAAGTCTAGTCTCCTCTCGGTTCTTCACTAATCGTTATGGCGCGTTCAATAATTTCACGCACACGTTCAGCTTGTCCTTGTAAATATAAACTTCCAATGACCGCTTCAAACCCTGTGCTGTATTTATATGTCTGCAAATCTGTATTCTTTGGAACAGTACCAGACTTTGCATTTCGCCCTCTTCGAAGAATCGCTTCTTCTTCCTCAGACAAAAATTTAGCTTCGAGCATGTTATGAACAACTTTCGCCTGCGCTTTAGCTGAAACATATTTCGTTGCTTCTTTATGAAGCGTATTTGGCTTCACGCGCCCCGAACGCAGGAGATGCTCTCGAACATATTGTTCAAGAACAGCATCTCCCATGTACGCTAGCGCTAAAGAATTTAACTGTTTTACATCTGCATTTCGTAATGTATATTCATTTGTCATCCACGTTTCCAACGTATTCCTTGCGCCGTATCTTCTAAAAGAATATTCATTTCTTTTAACTGGTCGCGAATTTCATCCGCACGAGCAAAATCTTTGTTTTGACGAGCTTGAATTCTTTCTTCAATTAAGGCGTCGATTTCTTCATCTAACACTTCTTTTTGAACATCCATTTCAATTCCAAGGACACCTGCTAATTCTTTTAAAGTTCTCATATAGCTTTCAAGAACCTTAACTTCTGTATGAGTCTCCATCAAATACGTATTCGCTAAACTTGAAAGCTCAAATAGTGCTGCAATTCCGTTCGCTGTATTAAAGTCATCATCCATGGCCTTAACGAATTGTGTTTTAACCTCTTCCATTTTGTGCAACCAAATATCCGCATGGTCACCAAGCTCAGGTGAAGCATCGAGTCGGTGTGCTAAATTCGCATACGACGTTCTGATTCGTTCAAGACCTGCTTTCGCATTTTCCACAAGATCTTGCGAGAAGTTAATCGGGTTGCGATAATGCACAGACATCATAAAGAAACGCAATACTTGAGGGTCTATTTGTTTACGAATGTCATTCACTAGGACAAAGTTACCGAGCGATTTTGACATCTTTTCGTTATCAATATTGATATACCCATTATGCATCCAGTAACGTGCAAATTGCTTACCTGTATAAGCTTCAGACTGAGCTATTTCATTTTCATGATGCGGGAATGTTAAATCTTGACCGCCAGCATGAATATCGATCGTATCTCCTAACAATTCACGAACCATTACCGAACATTCAATATGCCATCCCGGACGTCCTTTACCCCAAGGACTATCCCAGAAAATCTCGCCTGGCTTCGCATCTTTCCAAAGAGCGAAATCGAGTGCATCTTCTTTCTTTTCGCCTGTTTCAATGCGAGCGCCAACTTTCAAGTCATCCACTGATTGATGTGATAGTTTGCCATATCCTTCGAATTTACGTGTACGATAATAGACATCTCCTTGAGATTCGTACGCAAACCCTTTTTCAATTAATACGCCAATAAATTCAATGATGCTGTCCATATGCTCCGTCACACGTGGATGTGCATCTGCTTTTTTGCAACCTAGAGCAGTAACATCTTCAAAATAAGCGGCGATGAAACGCTCCGTTAATTCTGAAATATCTTCCCCAAGTTCATTGGCTGTTTTGATGATTTTATCGTCCACATCCGTAAAGTTAGAAACGAAATTCACTTCAAATCCACGGTAAGTTAAATATCTGCGAACCGTATCGTAGACAATAACCGGACGTGAATTACCAATATGAATGTAATTGTAGACAGTTGGCCCACATACATACATTTTGACCTTTCCTTCTTCTAAAGGAATAAAGGGTTCTTTTTGACGTGTTAATGTGTTGTATATATGAATGCTCATTTCACAGTTCGCTCCTTTTCTATCTCATCACTCAAACGTTTGACTTCATTTTTTAATAGGCTAATTTTACGCTCCAACATATCGCATTTATCAGACATTGGATCAGGTAAATCCTGATGGTCCAAATTGCGCTTCACTTTCACGCCATCTTGAACGACGATTGTTCCCGGAATCCCTACTACTGTTGAGTTGGCCGGCACATCCTTTAAAACAACTGAACCCGCTCCCACCTTACTATTTTCACCAATCGTGATGGAACCTAACACTTTCGCACCGGTTGCTACCAGGACATTGTCGAGTAACGTCGGGTGACGCTTTCCTCTCTCTTTACCCGTACCGCCAAGTGTGACACCTTGGAAAATCGTCACGTTATTCCCGATTTCACATGTTTCCCCAATCACTACACCCATTCCGTGGTCAATGAAGAAACGGCGACCAATTTTTGCACCGGGATGGATTTCAATACCGGTGAAAAAGCGGCTTATTTGTGAAACAACTCGTGCTAGGAAAAATAATTTACGCTTAAATAATGCATGTGCCACTCGATGTGACCAGACAGCGTGGAGACCAGAATAAGTTAATACCACTTCCACTACTCTTCTG
>JBEVEQ010000062.1:0-3594 GCA_040512715.1 Paenisporosarcina sp.
ACAAAGAATATTGAAGAAGCATATATGTATATGAAGGAAAAGAAGGTTCATTTATTAACAGAGATAGAACATAATCACTATTTTAATTTTACTGATCCAGACGGAAACCAATTGATGATTTGTAAGTGTTAATTCTTCCTTCAAAAGATCGGAATAAAGATTGTTTTTTGTTTTAGCTAATCAGTTATAAAGTTAAAAGTATGTACGGGGGAAGACATGAATACAGGTTTATTTATAATTGTGATTGCATTACTTGAAAGTGGTATTTTTTTTATTTTAAATCAATTTTACAAAGATAGAACTAGAAATTGAAAATATGGAATTAGGAAAAATCTTAATACTATTTGGTGGATTTTGAGAAAGCATATAATCTTCCAATGCAGACATCAATACGGAGAAGATTTCCGTTGTTTTTTAAAGAAGGTACATTTGAAATTCAAATTGAATGGGATCACGAAGAAAATCAAGAAGGGAAAGTTACTATCCGAAATACATAATACTTCACTTCATCGAACTAACATATGCTTTATTTCAATAAAGAGAAAGCTATTATTCTTCATCCAGTTTGTTAATTAATATAATTCACGCTTCCACATACGCAATTAAAGCATTTGCAAGTAACTTTGCCCCTCGAGCAATTGCCAGTGAGCAAACATTGCAGTACGACCGTTTATTAGAGTTGACTAAAGCCAATCATCACTGGAGGCATTAAATTCAAATGGAATTAAAAAATATCCATATTAAAGAACGAATGCAACACTATAACGTAGCTGGTTTAAGCCTCACCTTAATTAATAATGGTCAAATAAGTGAGAGCAGTAGTTTTGGAGTTCTTGAAGCGGGAACTAGTAAAGAAGTCGATAATCATTCGATATTTAATGCTTGCTCAATTAGTAAGTTTCTAACATCCATTCTCGTTTTCAAGTTATCTGATCAAGGATTACTTGATATCAACGAAAACGTGAATCATAGACTCACATCATGGAAGGTTCCTGAAAATGAGTTTACTCAAAAGAACAAGGTTACGATACAAAACCTTCTAAGTCATCAGTCAGGAATAGTTGATCCTGAAGGCAGTTTTAGTGAAATGACTACCACACAAAGCAGTCCTAACATGACAGATTTATTAATGGGGAAAACTTCTTATTGCAATGACCCTATTGAAGTGAAGTATTTGCCAGGAACCGACTTTCATTATTCAGATGCAGGCTTTTGTATCATACAACAATTGATTGAAGACATTTGTGAAAAGCCTTTCGAGGAAATCATGAAAGAGCTTCTATTTGCCCCTTTAAAAATGACAAATAGCACATTCGAAAAAACAATTCCAACAACAAGAAAAGAGCAATTATCTTGTGGTCATAATAAAGATGGGAAGGTTGTTGAAGGGACGTATCCGATTTACCCGTTTCCCGCAGCTTCTGGACTTTGGACAACTCCTACAGATATAGCCAAATTAGTATTGGAATTAATGAATTCTTTAAAAGGTGAAAGTAAAATTAGTCTCTCAAAAAACAGTGTCAGAGAACTGTTTGACTTCAAAGGATGCAAAGATTGGAATGGTTTAGGGATGTTTTTGGACGGATCAGAACAAGAAACTGAAATTTCTTCTTTAGGTTGGGGAGTTGGATTTCAATGTATGATGGTCGCATATCCATATTTGGGGAAGGGAGCGATCATTATGACGAATACAGATTTAGGTTTTCATCAACTAAAAGGGATTATTGGAGAAATTTATTATTCTTTGAAATGATGTATCTTAAGCTAATAAATGAAAAGGAATATTAAATATGCCCCTAATAGAACACTATATTTATATAGAAGCACCTATTGACGTTTGTTTTGATCTTGCAAGAAATGTACACATACATATGGAAACAACATCGAAGACAAAGGAAAGAGCAATTGGAGGAGTTACCGAAGGATTAATGGAAAAAGGCGATAGTGTTACTTGGGAAGCAGTCCACCTTGGAGTAAAACAAAAATTGACTGCTAAGATTACTGAGATGGAAAAGCCAATTCGATTTAAAGACGTAATGGTTAAAGGAGCATTTCATTCTTTTACACATACACACGAATTTACTCAAAGAGGAACTGGAACAATTATGAAGGATACATTTTCTTATAGATCGCCATTGGGTATATTGGGAGAAATAGCAGATAAATTGTTCTTAGAAAAATATATGAAAGAATTTATTAGTAATCGAGCATTGGCGTTAAAAGAAATTGCAGAGAATTTATAACTAATAAACAGATGGTGAAAAGATTGCAACAGGAATTAGAACAAGCTTTAAAATTAAGAGAAGAAAGAAAATTAGAGGACTCTAATTCAGTTCTGATGAAGTTGGTTCATACGTTTCCAAATGATGCTTTTATTAACTACCAATGTGCATGGAGTTTTGACGTAATGGGTGAGGAATTGAAAGCCCTCCCTTTTTATGAAAAGGCAATTGATTTGGGACTGTTGGGGGAAGATTTGGAGGGTGCAATAATAGGATTAGGAAGTACATATCGAACACTTGGTCAATATGAAAAATCTCATGATATTTTTTTGAAAGGGTTGGAATTGTATCCAAACAATAAGGCAATTAAAGTGTTCTTTTCCATGACATCATATAATTTACATAATCATAGTCAAGCTATGGAGATTCTTCTCAATTGTTTAGTGGAAACTTCCTCAGATCAAGAGATCAATAAATATAAAAAAGCTATCACATTCTATGCTGATAAATTAGATGAAACATGGGATTAAATTATTTGAAAAGGGTCCCTAAACATAGGTCACTGTAAAGGAATTAAATAAAATTTTAGGGGGAACTATGGATACATTCATTTTTTGGAACCACTTGGGAAGAGAACATGGAGGATTAGCATATACGTCAGATATTCGTAAAAATTCACCCCAGGTTGTGAAAGAAAGTCTATCTCTAAAAGAAAAACATTATCGAAATAAAAAAATTCCCAACATATTTATCAGATATGATAATTCAACATTAATTGAGCATTCCCCACCAGAAAGTGAAAAAAATTATATTATTGTATACTCAATAGATAGAGGACTACAATTCTCTCTTAATTATAAAACAGGATATTCATGGTGGTTAGTTGACATTGTAAATATACAGGAAGTTAGACCAAATGTTTTTTGTGTGCATGATTTGTTTATTGATATTGCAATAAATATCGATGGTAGTTATAAAGTTTTGGATATTGATGAATTCAACACAGCTATTAGATTAAATATTTTTTCGAAAGAACTTATGATACAAAGCTTTGAATCTCTCCATTCCATTCTTTCAGAACTCAATTTAAATAGTTTCCCAAATAAATTATTAATAGATATTGAAGGAAAATACAGTAAAGTAGTCAGTTTCCAATCGAATAAATTGGAAGAATCTACGGAATAGAGAGAAGGATTTCTATGAATGACAATGAAAAGGCAAATAAAAGCTCAGGAAGAGAGAACCATTCCTTCTCTCATGTCTTTAGTTGGAAAAACCAATCCATGCTAGATCGTAGAGTGATAACCTCAGGTGCTTATGTTTTTTATAAAGGTTTTTTTGTTTTTCAAGTTGGCCCGACTAAGAGTTGTGA
>JBEVEQ010000071.1:0-2843 GCA_040512715.1 Paenisporosarcina sp.
TGGTTTGATACGCTAGGGTGTATTAAAAGGAAAGATGGGGAGTCTATGCAGCAAATTCATTTATCAGGAACTGAAAAAATTTCCGAGAAATTCATGAAGGAAATTGAAATTTCGAGTCAGTTCGAGGGTGTAGAGGATTTTTTTGAGCTGGAAAATCAGCTTTTATATCAAATTCATCATCTAGAAACCGAAAAGGCAAAAAAGACATTACGAAGTATCATTGATCGCATATCTTTAAGAGCTGGAAAACAAACCATTCGTGGCGTTCGTCATTATTTCACAGTCTTGTCTTCAATAATGGCGAGGAAATTGTATGAAAATCAAGTCCCATCTAAGAAAGCATTTGCGTTTAATACAGCTTGTATAGACATGATTGATAACGGTATGAATGATGCAGCATTTTTACAATTTGCGGATGATTTAATCGATTTTTTCATCCTTGTCATATCAGAACGAAAACAACCGTCATTTAGTCATCAAACAGTGAATAAGGTTATTTTGTTCATAAATGATGAAGTGGAGTCAGAACTTTCGGTAGAAGACATTGCTAAGCATTTCAATGTTAGCACAAGTCATTTATCACGCATTTTTAGAGAACATGTACAAATCACATTAGTTGAGTATTTAAATGTGAGACGAGTGGAAGAATCACAATACTATTTGCGACACACGAATAAAAACATCTCGGATATTTCGAAACAATATCATTTTTGTAATCAAAGCTACTTTACGCGTATATTCAAAAAATATACTGGTGTCACTCCCAAGCAATTCAGGGACCACAAAGAACACGAATATTTCAGATTTTCCCTACCTACAACAGGGTGAAGAGTCGTTTATAACGGCTCTTTTTTATTTGAAATAAAAAGAACAGTCGCTTTGAACGACATAACCTTGTCACATCAACGCAATCTTCCTAGGTTTTTCTAGTAAGCATTTGAATTCGACTATTAAAAAAGGTATACTTCTTTATAGTTTGAAAAGATGAAGGTGAATCTATTGAAAAAGAAAATCGGATTAGTATCAATGCTGATCTTTGCTACGGTTTTGTTGAGTGGCTGTTCAGGTATTGAAAATAAAGAAGGGTACTTCTACAGTATTTTTGTAAAGCCTTTCGACTTTTTGCTTAATTTCTTCGGTGATTTCTTTAATGGAAGTTTTGGACTCGCTATTATTGCCATTACGGTTTTGATTCGTTTAGTACTAATGCCATTAATGCTTCGTAATTATAAGCATCAACAGGGTATGAAAGTCAAAATGGATGCAATGAAGCCAGAAATGGATGAAATTCAAAAGAAAATTAAAGCAGCAAAAGACAAAGAAGAACAAATGAAATTGCAACAAGAAATGATGGGTCTTTACAGAAAACATAATGTTAACCCTTTAAATATGGGTTGTTTACCTGTTGTCATTCAAATGCCAATCATCATGGGACTTTACTTTGCGATACTGTATTCACCAGATGTGAAAAGTCATCAATTTCTTTGGTATAGTCTTGGACAACCAGATATAATTATGACAGTAATCGCTGGTGCTGTTTATTTCTTACAGGCTAAAGTTTCTCTTTGGACCGTTCCAGAACAACAAAAACAACAGATGAAACTGTTTGTTTATATTTCACCAATCATGATTATGTTTGTGTCATTCACGTCAATGGCAGCTTTACCGCTTTATTGGACTGTTGGTGGGATATTATTAATTCTACAAACTTATATTGGACGTAAGTTTTACTCGAATCATCCAGAAAAAGCGATAGAAGAATAAGATATGGTCGATGCGTTTCTGCATCGGCCTTTTTTCGATTCTTCATGTACAAGTGTGGGAATCGAAACTTGAAGGAGTGTTAATTGATGAACCGTAAGTGGATCGCAGGCTTTTTAATGGCAGCAGTCAGTATCGCAGCCCTGGTATTTATTATTAAAGGAAATATCAATGTAGCTGTTTTGTTTATGACAGCATTATTTGCTTTATCTAATAGTTTCCGGGCAATCAATTTAAAAGAGAAAGGATTTAATAAAGAGGCAAAATGGATGAGGGGTATGTCGATCTTTTTTGTCATTGCATTTATCTTCGTGTTATTAACGATCATCTTGTAGAAGTATAATTTTTTTAATTTAAAGCCATCATGCTAATGATACGTCATTATTATGGAGGTTTTATTATGAAGAAATGGATTATAATTGGGGTCATCCTTCTTGTTTCTGGATGCAGTAAACAAAATAGCATGCTCCCAGTTAGTGGAGAAATTGAACATAAGCTCGCAACTTCTATCGTGGATGCCAAGGGAAAAGGGATTGGAACAGCCGAATTAACAGAAACAACGACTGGCGTTAAAATTCGATTGATTCTCTCGGGATTAGAACCTGGTAAAAAGGCTATTCATTTTCATGAAGTAGGGAAATGTGAACCGCCTGCATTTACGACAGCTGGGGCTCATGTAAATCCTGCAGGAAAAGAACATGGTTTTGATAATCCAAAAGGTTATCACGCTGGAGATCTTCCTAATTTGAATGTATCGAAAGATGGCAAAGTTGACTTAGAAATCACCACGCCAAATGTAACGCTTGAAAAAGGAAAGAAGAACTCATTGCTTGATAAGGATGGAAGCGCATTAATTATCCATAAAGATCCAGACGATTATGTGACAGACCCTGCAGGAAATTCTGGAGACCGCATTGCTTGTGGAATTATTAATTAAAAGAAAAACGATAAAACACGACAACCATTTTACTGGCGGTCGTGTTTTTTTGCTTGTTTATGTTTGGATTTATCTTGCTTTCTGTCTTCTAAAAGTTCGTCTAATTGTTGCATTAATAATGGTACTTCGAATTTTGAAATTCGTG
>JBEVEQ010000073.1:0-5394 GCA_040512715.1 Paenisporosarcina sp.
TCCCTTTTATCTGAATGTACTGAATGGTGTACTAGAGGATCGCTATACAAGTGATACACCTGGTGTTGAAGTACATGTTGCTGTTGTTAAAACGAATGATAAAATAATTGAATTATTAGCTCCAACTAATAAGAACTCACCAATTGCTCGATTTCTAAAGCAGCGAGGAAAAGGGGTACACCATATCGCTTATCGAGTGGACGATTTGGACCAAGCAATACTGGATGCACGTAAAGGTGGAGTTCGATTTCTAGAAGATACACTACGTACAAATATTCGGGGAAGAAGGCTTATTTATTTAAATCCCGTATCAACAGATGGCACTTTAATTGAACTGTGTAGTTATCCAAACAATTAGTGTGTTGTTTGGTTGTATTGTATTAAAACCCTGACTATGTGAAGGAAGCTTCTGCGTCTGCAGAAGCTTAAAATTTCGTCTAACGCCAAAATAATGGATTGTTACGACATATTATCGGTTTGAAACGCTATATTAAACGCACCAAACGCCATATTTTCCAAGAATCGCGACAGATTATGTGAAGTACATCCCATTGCTCAGTTGCATACGTTATTTGTATAAACTGTGAAGGGATTGAGAAAATGTACTATGTTCCTCATATGTATCAGTGTCCTCATTACGTTCATGTACCCATGTGTACCTGCGGTAGACAGTATCCTTACCAAGCTTTTCCTCAAGGAACCGAAATTCCAACCAATGTTGAAAACATTTTATTAAAAGATTATGGACCAAAACCATTTGTTGTTAATATCAATGAAGCAACGAAGCAAAACAATACGTATCGAACGGCTTTATGGACCGGAGAACATTTACAAGTTACGTTAATGAGTCTCAATGTTGGGGAAGATATCGGTTTAGAGATGCATCCCAAAGTGGACCAATTCCTTCGCATTGAACAAGGACAGGGAATTGTTCAAATGGGCAAGCGTAAGGATCACTTGAATTTTCAAAGAAATGTCTATGATGATTCTGCAATCGTAATACCTGCTGGCACATGGCACAATTTAACAAATACAGGTACTGAACCACTAAAACTTTACTCAATTTATGCACCTCCAAATCACCCTTTTGGGACTGTTCAGGAAACAAAAGCAGAAGCTGCAGAAGAAGAGCACAGTCATGGCCATGGAAATACCGTCATTTCTGGAAAGACCCCAGACGATTGGATACGATATACGGAATATCTAGTCGATGAAGGGTTAGAGGATGTGAAAAGAGGCATAAATGCTACACATATTCTACAAGAATTTATTCTAATGGGAGTTCTTGTCGGAAAAGGGTATTCGCCTCAAAGAGCATATGAGACTGTAGAAGAATGGGAACGTACAGGAGAATCTAAACTTCTTCAACAAAGTAAAAATATGTAGGCGATCCAGTAAAGACTTCTAATTTATCGACAAAGCGTTGATCCATAAAGGATTAACGCTTTTGTTTGTTGAATTTAATAAATAAAGTGGATGGTTTATTGAATAATGCTACCACTTTTTAAATGTATGTTTTTTTATTGAACCAAGATCTTTGAGCAACCATTGTTGAATGTATGGCTATAAATAAAGAAATGTCCGAAATTCAAATAACTGCTGTCTGTCCTTTAACTTAATTACAAGTTAGTTAAATTAAAGCTCATATCTATCTATTTTTAATGGCTTCTTATCTTTGTTTTAGAAGGACTTTCAATAAAAAACTTAAATCCATTACCAATTAGCATAATGATATTGTTTATAAAATGGGAGACTTTACAAGTGAATGAAGTATGACATTATCAGTATTCGAAATATAAATAATATAAAGAGAGAGTTTGGAAAGAATTAACCCTAAGAAATAATCCTTAGCTACATTTGAAGTAAGCTTGTTTAAAAAGCTCATCTATATTTGCCCCTCTCTTTATTCATCTACTTTCCAGTCCCTTATTAACGCAGGTATTTAAAATTACCAATACTAAGAAAAAAACTATTTTGGAAGTTAGCCCAACCGATTCACCCCCTAGAGCCTCACTTCTTCACCTTTTCGTTCACCTAACAGGGGGGAAGAAGTGCATTCCGTTGATAAGCTCTTTCTTTAATATCTTAAACGATGCCTCTGCCACCGCAATGTCATAAGGGATCCGTTAATACTTGTCTCATTTTGTAAAATACATCGGGGAAATGACAAACTAATGTGTGCGCACGTATAAACGGAATGATAATTGCAACTTTATGAAAAAGACAATGCAAGTCTCTGAACTTTTTTGGCAAAATCATCATTCGGTTTAGTATGATTATTCACATTTTGTTTTGAAGGTGACACTCGGAGTCGAACTTAGGACAAAGGTAGTTTTAGTTTAGACCTTTTCCTTGCAGCTTAGCTATGCCACCGACGTTGAATAAAGCTTAATGCTTATCCACCCTGGTAGTATTGAATACCCTTTTCATCAAGGATATCCAACATTTGAAAATATCCAGGCGTGTTCTCAACTTCATAATTTCTAATACAATCCAATAATTTTATTTTTAATTCTTGAGATAAATCCTCTCGGTACTGCTGTTTCGTTTGCTGTAAGGATCGGTCAATCTTTGGTGAAAATAAATCAATGACAATTTCGAGTGAGTTGTTATCCGTTTTGGATTGCTTTACGAGCGTATACAGACTTTCACTCATTCCTACCCCTTCCTTCTCTCCCTTTTTCAATAATTTCTTTTAACTTTTTTAATGCTTTTTTATGGCTTCTGGAAACGGCTTGTTGTGATTTTTTTAAATAAACAGCAATTTCAGAGTCATTTAAGCCATAAATATAAGCTAAATTAAGCAATTGGCGTTGGTTTTCAGTTAATAGGTGGATGGCTGTAAATAACGAATAACTTGTTAAATGATCGGCAATATTGGAAGAATCCAACCACACTTCTTGTCCTTCTTGCCATTCTTTTGAAGCTAAATAATCAATTATTGAAACATGATCACCGTCCTTTAGTTGGGAATCCAGAATAGACTGATTTCTTTCTAAAAATAAGTTTACTTTCTTATCGTAATTGATTGCATTAAAGTGTATGGCTTTAGATAAATAGTTGGTAAATCGGATTTTGAAGTAAAATTCTCTGAACGAATCATCTAAGTTTTTCTTTGAATCGTTTGATGGATGGTTGATTACTTCAACTAATAAATCCATATTTCCTGGTATTTCAAAAAAAGATTTTATTACAGGATTTTGAAGATGTTTTTCGAATTTAGTAAGATACTTTTCAACACTTTGATTGGTACTGGAATTTTTGTCTAGATCTTTCAAAGTATTACCCCCCCAAAGAACATTAGTTCGTTTAAGCGGTAAAAAAAAGAATTAAGTATTTCTTGGTAATAAACATTCATCTCTTACCATTAGTAGTGTTTAAAATCTTTAAATTCTTCATTTAGCGCAAAAATGACATCTTCTAACTTTTCGAGTTTTTTCTCAAAGCGATAGAAAAGATAAATAGTAATCGCAATCGGAAAGCCAAAGTTCCCCATGAGTGTTGTCCATACAGAAACATCTAATTCATTCATGAAATATCCTCCCCTTCTTTTTATTTGTAGTTATTTATTAAAGAAGAATAATTGAATTATTTCACAACGTCTAAATGGTCCGTTTCGAAAAATATTTTGATAATAAAATGGTTCTATAAAAATTTTTTTTGCATATAAAGGGTATTTGGTTTTGGGTGGAGGAGGAAATCAAAAGTAAAAGGACAGGATGCCTTTTACTTTTAATCGTTGATTAACTAAATATATGAAAAACAAATGCCTTAAAAGAATCTTATGGGGCATGTGTTTTTCTTTATATACTTATCAGTGCTCGCACTGTTGGTTGATCAAACACTTTTTTCATATGATCCAATAGAGTTAAATAAACTAAGCCGTTCCCTTCAATATTTGGTGAGTTCCCAAGTGGTACTGTTCTCTTTATCAGTTGAGAATACAGTTCAGGTTCGGTTAAATCTCGTTCAAAGGCACAATTAGATAGTACTTTTAATAATGCTAATGCGCCTGATACATGTGGAGTGGCCATTGATGTACCACTTAATGTGGCATATGTTCCATTTAGAAAAGTTGAAATCACTTTCTCTCCAGGAGCGACTAAATCAACTTGATTATTCGAATTGGTAAAATCGGAGGACTTCCGCTCTAGATTAACGGCGCCTACGCTAATCACTTCGTTGTAGCATCCAGGATATCCAAATTCATCCGTTGAATCTCGACCATCGCCTTCATTGCCCGCTGCACAAACAACTAAAATGTTTTGATTTACTGCTTCAATAATTACATCATGAAGTTCCTGAATATCATTAGGACCTCCGAGAGACATTGAGATTATGTCTACTTTTTGCTCGATTGCATACCGAATGGCGTTAATAATCCAGTCATACTGCCCTGAACCGTTTTTTCCAAGTACTTTCAAGATTAATAAGTTAGCCTCTGGTGCAACCCCCACCACACCACTGTTATTAAGAGTTCCAGCAATTGTCCCCGCAACATGTGTCCCATGCCCATTATAGTCTTCGAATTTTAAAGAATTTCCACCATCATCCTTTGTGAAATTGTATCCGCCAATGATACGATCCATTAAATCTGGGTGGTCCGTATCACAGCCCGTATCCAAAATTGCGACGGTAATTCCTTCTCCCTTAGTTTTCGACCAAATCTCAGGGGCTTGTATGATTTCGACCCCTCTAGGTATTTCATTTACCATTTCTAGCTGCTCCACTAATTCGTATGGGATTAAGCGTACATATTTTTCCACGTTCTCCCTCCTCAAATTATTTTTTAAGCCGTGTCTTGATGTAATTAAATTGTATTTATTTTGAAAATAAAAAAATAGATTACAATGTAGGATTTTAAAAAACTCAAAATAGGTTCATTTTCTTGAAATTTCCTAAAATACGTCATGATAATTTATGTTTTGATAGGATTCGACATGATGTGATATTAAAAAACAGTACATAATAGTAATAAAAAAATAACATTTTTAACAGATTCATTTTAAGATAATGCCATTTGTTTTTAATGTAATTTAATGGAAAAATGGCTACTTTTTGAAAAGGCTAAGTTTAATGTAGTTGTTGAAATTCCGCAAAACAGTTGTGCTTTCCGTGGGCGAACGTCGAGTATCGTCTCCTCGCCGCTTCAAAAACCGGTGCTCCTTCATCACTTTGCTAACTTCGTCGCAAACAAGTTGTGCAAAACTGCTTTAGCACAACTCGTTTTCTGCGGGGTCTCGACTGGCTCGCTTTCCCACAGGAAAAAAAGACTCAAAAGTGTTTGAGTCTTTTCTTAGCCTTTTCGATCTTTCCATACGTGTAATTAGAAGATGTATTAACAATCAAAATTGGGTGTTTGTTAAATTATTGATTTTGTATTGGATAACTAGA
>JBEVEQ010000088.1:0-13135 GCA_040512715.1 Paenisporosarcina sp.
GAAAAAATTTATAATTTCTTCCCATTGTATTTATTAATAAGAATCAGTGAAAGGTGTTAATCACATAAAAAGGAGTACCACCTTTTTTGTTATTGAGCTGGAAAGCAAGTTAACTGAAATAACTTAAGACTAATGGTGTAGTCCAAATACATTGAAATGGTATCTTATTAACTAATCTAGGCAAGCAGAAATAAAAATGTCACATAATGAGGCATTCCATTTGCATATTCTAGAAATGCATTCCAAATGAAACAGAGAGCATTATACGATTTCTTACCACTTTCTCAATCGGATCACAGCTTGCAACTTTTATTGCCCAAAAAAATACGGCTCCCAAAGAGAGAACACTCAACGCATTTGGAAAAATGCAAAACGGTGAACAACTATCAGAACTTGAGCATCGTCTTGTTGCGGCAAAACAAAAAGCAATGGACACTTTAACAGCGGCTGATGTCGTTGTTTTCGCATTCCCATTATGGAACCTAACAATTCCAGCACCACTTCAAACTTTTGTTGACTAAGTCTATCAAGCAGGATATGCATTTAAATATAGCGCAGAAGGTCAAATGATTAGCTTAATGACAGAGAAAAAAGCAATCCTTCTCAATGCACGTGGTGGGGTATACTCAACACCTGAAACGGCGCCGATGGAAATGTCAGCTACGTATATGCGTAATGTATTTGGTGGCGTGTTCGGTATGTCTATTGAAGAAGTCATCATTGAAGGTCATAATGCAATGCCAGATCAAGCAAAGCAAATCGTTGCACAAGGCCTTGAAAAAGTAGCGGAAGTTGCCAAAGCGTTAGGTGCTCAAACGGCTACTGTATAAGACACAAGTAAAATAAGTTCAGTAAATCCCTTCGTGAAATTTCAGCGAAGGGATTTTTTTGTATAGAATTTACAGAATCCTAGAGAGGTAATTAACTGATTGCTAACAAATAAGACGAAAGGTTTTACTTTTAGATTTCGATAAGATAAGATAACGTAGATAATGAATATCCGCGTTAGACAGAAAACACTAAAACAACTATAAAAAGGAGCTGGACATCATGCAGATGAAAACCGGGGTTGAACAATCGGTCTACGCTATTCTAATCCTGAATATGTTGCCAGATCGAGCGGTATTACCAGGAGAAGCAATAAGCCAACAGTTAGGGACCTCACCGACTTATTTTCAAAAGCTGTTGAGAAAGCTAGTAAGCGCAGATCTAATTACCTCTGTTGCAGGCGTAAAGGGTGGCTTTAAATTAAAGAGAAAACCTGAAGAGATTCGAGTGTACGATGTTTATCTTGCTATAGAAGGTCAACAATCTCTATATTCTCCAAGTGGTATTCTTGATGACATGCTTGACCTGGAAAAAGAAGATGAATGTTGTTTATTGACCGATTTAATGGATGAAGCTGAATCGACTTGGAAAACAGTTTTGGAGCGTGAAACGATTAAATCTCTATACGAAGAGTCAACGAATCGTTTTCCTGAAAAAATGGAAGGCTTAAAGGAATGGGTAAGAGAAAGAATGGTTTTATAAGAAACTAGGAGAGTAACGATATGGATAATTTAAAATCACATCAGGGTTTTGCACAAACATTTAAAGATAATACATTAACGCTTGGACTAGGATTTCCTTTGGAATCATATGAAGGAAGCTTTCCTAAGATGGATTTGGAAGAGCAAATGCTACTGGCGAAAAAGTCAGAAAGTCTAGGATTCGCTTCTTTGTTTGTTAGAGATTCGCCACTTTATAATCCGAAACTTGATGATGTTGGGGCCCTATACGACCCATGGGTGTTTCTTTCTTACGTAGCGGCGCATACGAATCGAATTGCACTCGGTACTTCGAGTATCGTGACGACATTGCGTCACCCGCTTCACGTAGCAAAGTCAGCTGCCTCATTGGACACAATCTCTAAACAGCGATTGTTACTAGGTGTAGGATCTGGCGACAGGCCAATCGAATTCCCAGTATTTAAAGTGGATGATCATGAAAAAGCAGCGTTATTCAGAGAATCTATCGTGGTAATGAAAAAAGTCTGGAAAGAATCATTTCCACAAATTCAGACAGAGCGTGTTGAGATGCTTCAAGGTGATGTCGTTCCCAAACCAATCCTATCGGACATTCCGATTTTAGGTACAGGGTATTCTGGCCAAACGATTGAGTGGCTAGCTAAGCATACAGATGGTTGGTTTTTTTATTCTCAAGGAGTCAATGAGCAACGTGAACTTGTGAAAAAATGGCGAGAAGCAGCTGGCGTGTTCAAACCATTTGCACAAGTTTTGGCAATTGACTTATCAGAGAATTCAAATGAAGCACCTAAGCCGATAAAGGGTGGGTTTAGATCGGGTTATAAGTTTCTAATCGATTATTTACACGCTTATTCGGATGCTGGCGTTAACCATGTTATGTTTGGTTTAAAAAATAGTAAGCGCCCAGCTGCAGAAGTGATTCAAGAACTAGGCGAATATGTAGTTCCTCATTTCTCTACAAATAAACAATGAAAGAAGTGGAAGTTAGATGATTAAAGGTTTAGATCGTATTAATGAATTAGCAAAAAAACAGCGTGAAGAGGGTTTAACCAATGCTGAAATGGTTGAACAAACCGTCTTGCAGCAAGATTATTTACGTGAAATTCGGGGGCAGGTTCTCAATACTGTGTCGGGTATAACTGTACTGGATCCTCTGGGCAATGATGTAACACCCGAAAAACTACAGCAAAAGAGGAAGTGAACGACATGAGGTTAAGTGTTCTGGATCAGGCACCCGTAACAAAGGGAAATAATTCACCAGATGCTTTGAAAAAAGCAGAGGAGCTCGCTATTTTGGCAGATGAATTAGGCTACCGTCGAATGTGGATGGCGGAGCATCATGGTACAAACACTTTTGCAAGTTCAGCTCCAGAGGTGACAGCAGCCCATTTAGCTGCCAAAACGAAACAAATCCACATCGGTACCGGTGGTACAATGATGATGCACTATTCTCCGCTAAAACTGGCTGAAGTATTTAAAACACTGAGCGCATTTTCACCAGGCCGAATTGATTTTGGTGTGGGTCGAGCGCCAGGAGGAGATAATGATTCTATCTATGCTTTATCCGAAGGACGCCCTCCGATGGTCAACAATATGTATGGAAAATTCGATATAGCGCTGCAATTGATCAATGATGAAGTACCAGAGGATAGACTATACAATAAAACGATAGCCACGCCATCCCAAATTGTGTTGCCTGAAGCTTGGCTATTAGGTTCGAGTGGCAATAGCGCCATTCAAGCAGGGCGTATGGGCGTTGGTTATTCGTTTGCACAGTTTTTTAATGGTCAGTTATCCGAGTCGATTTTGGAAGCTTATAAGAAGAACTTTCAACCTTCAGCGTTTATGGAGAAACCGGAAATCAATGTTTCCTATATGGTGACAACAGCCGAAACAGCAGAAGAAGCTGAGTTTGAAGCAGCGCCCCAAGATATTTGGCGTTTACAGTTTATGAAAGGCAAATTCGGTCAAGTTTTGACGCCTGAAGAAGCCCGTGATTATCCGTTGACGGAAATGGATCGAATGATGATTCAAGACAGTCGAAAAATCCACTTAGTGGGATCTGCAAAAGAAATTGCAGCGCGATTACAACAAGAACAACAACAATATGGATTTGATGAAGCAATGATTTGCAGCATACCCCATTCACAAGAGAAACGTTTGAATGTCTATCGCTTATTAGCACAGGAATTGCTGTAAGAAAGAAAGGAAGTATGGAAATGAAGGATTATTTAGTAAAAGCAACTGCTTATAACAATCAGGTGCGTGCCTATGCGGCAATCACAACAGAAACTGTCGGAGAAGCGGAGCGTCGTCATCAAACATGGCCAACTGCCTCTGCAGCTCTGGGACGTTCGATGACAGCTGGCGTGATACTTGGCGCTATGCTAAAGGGTGAGGAGAAAATATCGATAAAAATTAACGGTGGTGGCCCAATTGGCACGATTTTAGTCGATGCAAACACAAAAGGAGAAGTGAGGGGCTACGTAACAAATCCTCAAACTCATTTTGATTTAAATGACCAAGGTAAACTAGATGTGAAAAGAGCCGTTGGAACAGACGGTATGTTGACTGTATCAAAGGATATTGGCTTACAACAGCCTTTTGTTGGATATGTTCCTCTTGTGTCAGGTGAGTTAGGTGAGGATTTCACATCATATATTGTCAATTCAGAGCAAGTACCTTCATCTGTAGGAGTAGGTGTTTTAGTCAATCCGGATCAAACGATTCAGGCGGCGGGGGGCTTCATCATTCAACTAATGCCTGGAACAGATGATGAGACCATCCAACTGATTGAAGAACGTTTGAAAGACATCACGCCTATTTCATCAATGGTGGAGCAGGGAATGATGCCTGAGCAAATACTCGAACAAGTACTAGGTGCAGGTAATGTGAAGTTTCTAGAGACTATACCAGTTCAGTTTCAGTGCCAATGCTCCGAGGAGAGGATTACGAATGCCATTATTAGTTTGGGTGGCGTCGAGATTCAGGATATGATTCAGACAGACGGACAAGCTGACGCAAACTGTCATTTTTGTAATGAAAACTACCATTTCTCTAAACAAGATTTAGAGTTATTACTGGAAGCGGCGGTATAATAAAGTTTAAGTTATTCACACCATTAAAAGCCATCTTTTTAGATTACAGAAAGATGGCCTTTTCATTGAAGTGGAAATAGAGAATACGTTCAAATCTCCTTGGCTATAATTTGTAAGCTTACTTCGTCACGTATGACATAACCTTGTGATTATTTTTCAATGATGTTGGCCTCGCATAGCTTCGCGAGTACGTAAAGTAAATGACGATAGGAGACACCTAAGTATTCGCATTATAGATATTGTTGACATGGATAAGGAAGATGCAAAGGAATATCTTTTATCTCACTTTTCAACTGTTTGTAGTAAAGATTCACTAAAAAACTAATGAAAATATTTTGAGTGAAAATTGCTACCAAAACACATTACTTAATTAATTCTCTTAAGAGGTACAAAAAATTTAAACCGCATCACAAAAGGGCTATCAATTCGCATTTTGAATTGACAGTTTTTTTATATTAAATTAGCAATCTAATCGGTCGTAAAAAAATAGAAGTTTTTACGAGGTGGCATACTTAGGCCTTCGTTCATTTGCCCGTACTGCGGAGCTTCGGAAATTCGTTTTTCCGCGGGAAAGTATTACTCAGTCAACATCATAGTCTCAATCATTTCTTTTCCATCCACATCTTTAGTAGAGAAAGCGATTGAATTCCCTTCTTTTATAATGTCAAAATCACCTGTCGCATCCTCAGCAATCTCATACGTATTTTCTTTCCCTTCATACTTAATGACCACTGCATTTTCGCCATCAAATCGAACAAATTCACCTTCAACTTGAGTTGTTAATTCAATTCCAGCAGCTTCTCCATCTGTAGTTTCGTTATCAACTTGAACTTCAGGTTCAGCATTACATGCACTTAATGTCAATAAAAATAAGAAGCTAATTCCCATTAAAGCATTTTTCAACATTTCTATAAGCCTCCTTTTTAGAGTAGACGTATTTTGGTGGTGTCAGTTACACGTCACTGTATAAATTGTGATACAATTTTTTAGACAGATTATTGAACTGAGAGTTGATGAGTATGTATAGTCCAACTTATGCCATTGTAGATATCGAAACGACAGGTCATTCACCTAAAAAAGGCGATCGAATGATTCAGTTTGCTGCTGTTTTTATTCGTGATTGGAAGATTCAATCAACCTTTTCGACGTTTATACAACCGGGAAAGAAAATCCCTATGTTTATTCAAGATTTAACTCATATAACAGATGAAGATGTGAAAGATGCACCTACCTTTGAAGAAGTTGCAGAAGAAATTTATCAACAACTTGCACATTGTATATTTGTTGCTCATAACACCGACTTTGATTTGCCTTTTTTACAAGCAGAATTTATAAGGGCAGGTATGCCAAAATGGAGTGGGAAAAAGATGGATACCGTCGAATTATCACGGCTGCTGTTTCCAACTTCCTTCAGTTATAAGTTATCGGACATTACCTCTGAAATAGGCATCGTTTTGGAACAAGCTCATCGAGCAGATGATGACGCCTATGCAACTGCAGAGTTATTCATACAATGTAAAGAAGAAATTGAGAAACTACCGATTTCCACTTTAGAGCAAATCCATAAACGGGCTTTTTTATTGAAATCGGACCTAGCTTCATTGTTCTTTGAAGTATTACAATTTAAAAGAAAACGCTCTGCACCAGAGCACTTTGAATTTTATAAAGGCATTGCTTTATTGCCAAAATCAAAACCTAGTCTTCCTGAAAAACAAATGATGCATTATCCTGAGACAAAAAACCAAAAAAGAATGATCTTTAATGAAGGGTTGGTTGATTTTAAAGAACGTGAAGGCCAATTTCAAATGATGGATTCCGTTTGGTCTATTTTACAAAATAAAGAAGAGCTAGCCATTGAAGCCGAAACAGGGGTTGGAAAAACCCTTAGCTATTTAGTTCCTGCTTACTTTTTTGCTAAGCAACAAAGTAAAAAAGTCATTATTAGTACATTTACATCACATTTAATGGAGCAGTTACGAGACAACGAAGTGAAGAAACTCGAATCCATTGTTCAAGCACCTATTCAAGTCGCCTTACTAAAAGGGGCAAAGCATTATATTGATTTATTCCGTTTTGAGGAATTAATGAGAGCAGATGACGAATCGTACGATGACACCTTTGCGATTTTACAAATTCTTGTATGGCTAACTCGTACACTTACAGGAGATGTAGAAGAGTTAAATGTATCGAGTGGTGGACAGTTATTCATTGATAAAATTCGGAAAACGACTTTTTCTTCAAAACAAGCCGAAACAGAACATGATTTCCATCGCTATGCACTTTCGCTAAGTGAGGAGGCTGATTTATTAATAACTAACCATGCCATGTTGTTCAGTGATCAAGATCGATTAGACCCCTTGTTTACAACGAATATCGGTGCATGCATTATTGATGAAGCTCATCAATTTGTTCAAGCAGCCAATACAAAAGAGGAACGAACTTTTTCATTCACTCAATGGAAATATGTATTTGGACAAATCGGGTTAAGTGATTCGGATCAATTAGCTGGGAAATATTTTCGTTTAGTTGCACAACAAGATTATTCCATCGATTATTTATTTAAAGACTTAGACGAAACCTTTACTTTACTCGTGTCGACATTCGATATAGCGATTGAAGAACTTGTTAAAAACATGCTTCAAGTGCCTGAAAAACGAGGACACTCGAAACAATCTATTCTGTTAAATAATTTCGATTTAGAAAACGAACTTTTTGAAATTCATTTTCAAATGTTACAAAAATGGATTGGTTTGGCTGAAAAAATTGTAGAAAGAACAGCTAAATTACCAAAAGACATGACGCACACAGAACAATTAATCACGTCCGAATGGAATTATTGGATAAATGAAATAAAAATGAAAACAGGGGAATGGGTAGATATCTTTTTATCCTCCACCAAAGATTATTCTGTTTGGCTTGAGATGGATCAAAGAAGCATCCCGGGGAGTTTACATGTCTTCAAAAAACCAATTTCTAGCAGTGAAGCGGTAGGAGATGTGTTTGATCAATGGAGAGGCCAAATTGGCATCATTTGGACGTCAGGGACATTAACAGTACCCGGTAACAAAAGGTTCATTGCGAACCAGCTTGGATTACCTTTGTCTTGTCCAATAAAATCATACGAATCACCTAAGGATTTTTATCAAGGGGCAAGATTATTTATTGTAGAAGATATGCCACATATTCAACAAGTATCGCAAAGTGATTTCATCGAGGCCGTTGCGGATGCTGTCATTCAAACCGTATTGGTTACTGAAGGACGCTGTTTTGTGTTATTTACTTCGCAAGACATGTTAAGAAAAACTGTAGAGCTTATTCAAGACAGCGGGTTACTGGAAGAGTACATGCTATTTGCTCAAGGAATGACTTCCGGAAGTCGCATGCGTTTATTAAAATCCTTCCAACGATTTAATCGTTCTGTATTATTCGGTACGAACAGTTTTTGGGAAGGGGTAGATGTGCCGGGAGAGGCATTATCTGCAGTGATTGTCGTTCGATTACCATTTTCGTCACCAGATGAACCGATCTTTAAGACTCGGGCGGAAAAAATGACTGCACAAGGAATAAATCCATTCTCCGCTTTAGCACTGCCTGAAGCCATACTTCGATTCCGACAAGGGTTTGGAAGGTTAATACGTTCAGCAGAAGATCGCGGTGTATTTATCGTCTTAGACCGAAGAATTGAATCCAAGTCGTATGGTGAAGAATTCATTCGTTCACTTCCATCGATTTCAATTAAGAAAGTCTCGCTAGAAGATATGGTTTTAGATATTGAACATTGGTATAATGAGAAAGCATGAGTGAAAGAAAGAAGGTAATCCATATGGAAAGCAAAATTGAAGTCATCTCCACGGTAACCGTGGATTATCAATCAGACTTGTATAAAATTGTGGACGCCCTAAACCGCACATTAAAACATCAAGATTTAATGTTTGGATTAGCACTCGAAAAAGAAAATCATGAGAAAGCCGTTTTTACCATTTACAAAACGTAAGGTGATTACATGAAAAAATGGTTAACATTCATTGGCGCATTTGTACTCTCATTGGCCATCTTTATAAGTCTATTTGTCCTTTGGCAATCGAAACTCCCTTTTTCTAAGCAAGAAGATCGAGCAGTTCAAATTGCACTAGATCAAAAAACGTTGGCTCAAGTAGATGATGTAGAAGTATATAATGGGACGAAATCCTATGTGACTGTTTTTGGTATGGATGAAAATGGAGAGGATAAGGCTGTTTTTATTCCAACAAAAGCTTCAGAGGAACCCCTTGAAGAAGTACTTCTAAAAGATGGAATATCAAAAAAACAAGCTATTAAGGTTGTCCGAGATGAGTTTAACGTGAAGGAAGTTCTTCATACTAAACTTGGATGGGAAGATTCTAAAGTAGTTTGGGAAATTACATTCTTTAATGAAAATGACAAATTAAACTATGTGTATATACTGTTTGAAAATGGCAAATGGTCGAAACGTATTTTGAATTTGTAAAAGGAGACGATCACCTTGAAACCGCAATTGGCAAATCGTGTTCATACATTAACACCTTCATCAACATTAGCAATTACAGCAAAAGCAAAAGAATTAAAGGAACAAGGTGTCGATGTAATTGGTCTAGGAGCAGGTGAGCCTGATTATAATACACCCGAAAACATCTTA
This sequence comes from Paenisporosarcina sp., assembly GCA_040512715.1. Lineage (GTDB taxonomy): Bacteria > Bacillota > Bacilli > Bacillales_A > Planococcaceae > Paenisporosarcina. Next base: position 9,279 of record JBEVEQ010000088.1, read on the forward strand.
AAAGCTGCATATCAGTCCATGAATGACGGTCAGACCAAATATACACCAGCAGGTGGATTACCTGCTCTAAAGAAAGCAATCATTCATAAATTAACTCGTGATCAAAAGCTAACATATGAGCCTTCAGAGATTATGGTTGGAGTTGGCGCTAAGCATGTGTTATATACTTTGTTCCAAGTCATTTTAAATGAGGGTGACGAAGTTCTTATTCCAATTCCATATTGGGTAAGTTATCCGGAACAAGTGAAGTTGGCTGGAGGAGTTCCTGTTTATATTGAAGGAACAGCTACACAAGAATATAAAATTTCAGCTAAACAAATTAAAGAAGCAATTACTGAAAAAACTCGTGCAATCATTATTAACTCTCCAAGTAACCCTACAGGAATGATTTATTCTGAAGAGGAATTACAGGAGATTGCAGAAGTATGTAAAGAAGCAGATATCCTCATTATTTCAGATGAAATCTATGAAAAATTGATATATGGAGATGCGAAGCATCGTTCCATTGCTGAAATATCAAGTGATGCAAAAGAACGTACAATCCTCATCAATGGTGTCTCTAAATCCCACTCGATGACAGGTTGGAGAATCGGTTATGCTGCTGGGAATAAACAAATTATTAATGCAATGACGGATCTTGCAAGTCATTCTACTTCGAATCCTGTGACAACTTCACAGTTCGCAGCAATTGAAGCGTATAATGGACCTCAAGATACAGTCGAAGTGATGCGTAGAGCATTTGAGTCTCGACTGGAAACGATTTTCCCTAAAATAGCAGCCATCCCAGGGTTTTCTTTACTTAAACCCCAAGGTGCATTTTACTTATTACCAGATGTCTTAGAAGCGGCTCAAAAGACTGGCTTCTCATCAGTTGATTCATTTGTAGAAGCTTTATTAACAGAAGCGAAGGTAGCAGTCATTCCTGGTTCTGGATTTGGATCTCCTTCCACAATTCGATTATCATATGCCACATCATTAGAATTGCTAGAAGAAGCAGTTTCACGTATAGATTCGTTTGTACGATCAAAATGGCAAGAAGATTTGCTGTAATTTCTGGAGGAATTTATGAAAAAAATTATGATTCAAGACATGTCGAAACATCTCGGCGAAACAATTAAACTAGGTGCTTGGTTGGCTAATAAAAGATCAAGCGGAAAAATTGCTTTCCTTCAACTTCGTGACGGTTCAGGATTCGTTCAAGGTGTTGTAGTTAAAGCGGAAGTGGAAGAAGAACTTTTTGCAAAAGCAAAATCTCTTACACAAGAAACTTCCATGTATGTGATTGGTGAAGTAACGAAGGACGAGCGGTCATCATTTGGCTATGAGTTACAAGTAAAAGACATTGAAATCATTCATGAAGCTGTGGATTTCCCAATTACACCGAAAGAGCATGGAACAGAATTCTTAATGGATAATCGTCATCTCTGGTTACGTTCACGTAAACAACATGCCATTATGAAAATTCGTAATGAAGTGATTCGTGCCACTTATGAATTCTTCAATGATAACGGATTTGCAAAGGTTGACCCACCAATCTTAACGGGTTCAGCTCCAGAAGGAACGTCAGAATTGTTCCAAACAAAATATTTTGATGAAGATGCCTATCTTTCACAATCAGGCCAACTGTATATGGAAGCTGCTGCAATGGCTTTAGGAAAAGTATTTTCTTTCGGACCAACTTTCCGTGCTGAAAAATCGAAAACTCGTCGTCATTTAATTGAATTCTGGATGATTGAACCGGAAATGGCGTTTGTCGAATTTGAAGAAAACCTTGAAGTACAAGAACAATATGTTTCATATGTTGTTCAATCTGTATTAAAAAATTGCAAACTAGAATTAGAGCGTTTAGACCGTGATGTAACTAAACTTGAACATATTCAAGCACCATTCCCACGAATCAGTTATGACGATGCTATTAAGTTCTTAATTGAAAAAGGATTTAATGATATCGAATGGGGAGACGATTTTGGAGCTCCACATGAAACAGCAATTGCTGAACATTACGACAAACCAGTTTTCATCACTCATTATCCAATAGGGATTAAACCATTCTATATGCAACCACACCCAGAACGTGATGACGTTGTATTGTGTGCCGATTTAATTGCGCCAGAAGGATTTGGTGAAATCATTGGTGGTTCAGAACGTATTCACGATTATGATTTATTAAAACAACGATTAGCAGAACATAATTTAGACGAAAAAGCTTATGCGTGGTACTTAGAATTACGTAAACAAGGTTCAGTCCCACATTCAGGCTTTGGTCTTGGATTAGAACGAACAGTGGCTTGGATCAGTGGAGCGGAGCATGTCCGTGAAGCAATTCCATTCCCACGTCTATTAAACCGTTTGTACCCATAATAAGAAAAGACTATGTTAATGTTGCTGTTGATATTCCGCAAAACACTGCTCTATCCGTGGCGAAGCGGCGAGTCTCCTCGGCGCTTCGCTTTTTTGCTCCATATCATATAAAAGCAAGCAGTGTTAGATATTACTGTTCGTTTTAGTGATTGTAGTCAAAAGCGGCGACTCCCGCGGGATCAGCGTGTCCAGGTTAGACCCCACAGTGAGTTAAGAACGAAGGCTTAAGACGCTTCGTGACCAACATCCGGCCTAACGGACCTCCTGCCTGTTTCTGTTTCTGCATCGCTTTGCTAGCTTCGAAACATGAAAGAACGCTGCATCACTACGCTAGCTTCGAAACATGAAATTGAGTTGTAACGAAAATCAACACTATAGTTTAACAGAGCTATTTAAAAAGGAGTGTACGGTTATGCAACAGCAAAACCAAGATCGGCTCCGTATTTGGACAGAGCAGGGAAATGTACACATTTCCCAGCTCTTTTTTCAACAATATAAAGCATGCGGTATTGAAGATGATGAGGCACTCCTCATCCTTCATATGACGGCATTTATTGAAAAAGGAAATCATTTTCCTACTCCAGACGATTTAGCCGAAAGATCACATATTTCAAAAGAGCAAGTCAGTCATCTTATGCAGCGTCTTTTTCAGAAAGGCTATTTAACCATTGAGCAAAAATATGAAGATAACGGGGTATTAGTTGAGGCGTTTTCTTTTTATTCATTGTGGAATCGGTTATTAGACTCGTTGATTACAGAAGAGACAACAAAAGAACAGCAAAGTCTTAAAGATGAAGAGGGAGAAATTTTCCGACTGTTTGAACAAGAATTCGGTCGGTTATTATCACCTATGGAAAGTGAAACGATTTCCATGTGGTTCGATCAAGACCAGTTATCTCCTGAACTCATTCGAGCTGCCTTAAAAGAAGCGGTATTAGCTCAAAAAATGAGCTTAAGATACATTGATCGCATCTTATTCGAATGGAAAAAGAAAAATGTAAAAACATTGAGTGATGTAGAGAAGCAGGCTAGCCAATATCGAACGGCTCCAGCACGTTCTTCAACACCCGAAACAACACGAACAGAAAAAGTACCTTTCTATAATTGGTTAGAAGAACGCGAGTAAGGAAGTGAATGAATGTTAACAAAAGCACAATGGGAAATTTGCTTATCCGAAATGGAGAGAATGTTTCCAGATGCACATTGCGAACTGGTTCATTCCAATCCGTTCGAATTATTAGTTGCAACATTATTATCTGCACAGTGTACGGATGTCCTAGTTAATAAAGTGACCCCGGGCTTATTTGCTAAATATAAAAGTCCCGAAGACTATTTGAGTGTGTCGGTAGAGGAATTGCAAAATGATATTCGATCAATCGGTTTATTCCGTAATAAAGCAAAGAACATACAGGCACTTTCTCGTATATTAATTGATAACTTTGATGGACAAGTTCCAGCGAATCGTGATTTGTTAACGACATTCCCTGGAGTTGGAC
>JBEVEQ010000099.1:0-7060 GCA_040512715.1 Paenisporosarcina sp.
TTCAGGTGAAAATCGTGCTGCAGAAGCTGCGAAAAAAGCAATTTCAAGTCCACTTCTTGAAACATCAATTGATGGTGCTAAAGGCGTCTTAATGAATATTACAGGTGGTTCTAACTTGAGCTTATTTGAAGTCCAAGAAGCTGCCGATATCGTTGCATCTGCATCTGACGAAGATGTAAATATGATTTTTGGTTCTGTTATTAATGATAATCTCAAAGACGAAATTATCGTAACAGTTATTGCAACTGGTTTTAATGAAGAGCCATTAACTACTCGTACGACTAGATCTAATGGTTTTGGAGCTAGTAGACAACAACAGGCAACTCAACCTCAAGCGCTGATTCGTGAATCTCGTAGAGAAGAAGCAACGAGCTATCAACAAGAGCCTGTAAGAAGTCAATCACAACAAACGAATCAACACGAGGATACTTTAGACATCCCAACATTTTTACGTAACAGACAAAAACGTCAATAGTAATAAAACTCAACCCCACTTTTTTCAACTATTGTTGAAAAAGGTGGTTTTTTTGTCGTGCGATTTTTTATTATCTACGCCAAAAGCCGACAAAGTTTGAAAGGTTCTCGTGCTAAAGTTTTTGTAGGAGGTGAGAAAATGTATGCTGAAGTGATGATTACTTTAAACGCATTGATTAATTACTGCTTACTCTCATTTACGAACAAAATGGGTACCTTTCAACAAACGAAAGTACGATTATGGGTGAGTGCTTTTACAGGTGGTTTTCTTATCGTCCTATTAGGTGGAGGTCCTTTATCAATCATTGGGACATTCATTTGTATGATTGTGATGGCTTTTGGTTTTAATCGCTCCAACTGGCTTTTAGCTGCGACAAATTGTATCATTGCTGCTCTATTCGCAGGTGGACTATTAACGATTATGCAACCTTGGTTGAAATTAGCAAATTCATATGTAGTCTTTGCCCTACTGATTGTTGCTTTACTTGGAAGTTTGTCAGGAGTTTATCGAAACTGGTTTAGAATCAATCTTAAAGGTGTTAAAGAATTGTATCGAAGCAAAATAAAATTAATAATTTTTGGGAAAGAAATTATTTTAGAGAGCTATACCGATACAGGTAATCAATGTATGGAAAGTCTTTCAGGAAAACCAGTGCATTTTGTGTCATCAAAAAAGCTCATGTCTGTTATTCCACCTACGTTATGGACGTTTTTGATTGAATTTGATGGGAGCGACCCTTCTCAAATGACGAAAGTTCCAAAAGAATTTCAGCAAGACGTGAGACTCATTCGTTTAGCCACAGTTCAAAATGAAAATACTTGGGCAGTTGGTATTAAAATGGACAAAATACGAATGATTCATGATTCAGAATATGCATTGCCACCTTGCTATATCGTTCTTACTAAAAACAGCCATCATTTTCCACGTCAAACCGAAGCAATATTACATGCATCTACATTGTTTGTTCAACAGTCGAGAGGAGTAATGCTATGTTCATGAAATTATGGAAGCGAATCGTTCAATTATGGCTTTCTTGGCGAGCAAAAGGTACTTTTTATATTGGAGGGAGCGAATCTCTTCCAGTACCGATGAATCGCGAAGAGGAAGCCCAAACTATTGAAGACTTTATGAATGGCAGTTTATCGGCAAGGGACAAATTAATTGAAAGAAATTTAAGACTGGTTGTTTATATTGCTAGAAGATTTGAAAATACTGGAACGAATATTGAAGATTTGATTAGTATCGGTTCTATTGGCTTAATTAAAGCAATTGAAACATTTAATGTGGAAAAAAAGATTAAACTAGCTACGTATGCTTCTAGATGTATTGAAAATGAAATCCTCATGCATTTGAGAAAAACGAGCAAACTTAAGTCTGAGGTTTCTTTTGATGAACCATTAAATTCAGATGCTGATGGAAATGAACTATTACTATCAGATATTTTAGGAACGGAAGAAGATATCATCTCTGAAGATGTTGAGAAAAAAATTGAGCGACAGTTTATGTTTTCCGCAATTGACCTATTGGATAAAAGAGAAAAATACATTATGGAATGTAGATTTGGTTTAAATGGAAAAGAAGAAATGACTCAAAAAGAAGTAGCTGATTTACTGGGTATTTCGCAATCTTATATTTCTCGTTTAGAGAAGAAAATTATTCATGACTTACGAGAGGAGCTAAATCAACCGACAGGATAATGGTTGAAATTGGAGAAGTATCTACACGCATATAATCGAACCCGCCGGACAAACTGTTATTATTCTCAGTGTTAAACAGTTCGGAGGAAAAGTGATGGTGCGGACAAAGGTAGAAATTTGCGGTGTAGATACGTCAACGCTTCCGGTACTTTCAAACGAAGTTATGACACAAACGTTTATAAGATTTCAAAGCGGAGACATGGCAGCAAGAGAAGAACTTGTAATGGGTAATTTACGATTAGTCCTAAGTTTGGTTCAGCGCTTTGCTTATAGAGGTGAGCAAGCAGATGATTTATTTCAAGTCGGGTGTATTGGACTGATTAAGTCCATCGAAAATTTTGACTTAAAGCATAACGTGCGATTTTCAACGTATGCAGTTCCAATGATTATTGGTGAGATTCGACGACATTTACGCGACCACCATCCTGTAAGAGTCTCTCGTTCATTAAGAGATATTGCTTATAAATCAATGAAAGCGAAAGAACAGTTTGTTGTGGAAAATTTACATGAGCCAACGATGCAACAGCTTTCAGAAATGACAGATATTCCGCATGAAGATATATTATTTGCACTTGACGCGATACAAGAACCTATCTCGCTTCAAGAACCAATTTATCATGACGGCGGGGATCCAGTTTACATGTTAGATCAGTTAAAGGATGAGCATGTCTCGGAAGAACAATGGTCGACGTATGTATTTATGAAAGAAAGTATTAGTAAGTTAGATCTACGTCAACAAAAAATATTAAGCAAACGATATTATTACGGAGAAACACAAACTGAAATTGCAAAAGAACTTGGCATCTCCCAAGCACAAATTTCCCGTTTAGAAAAACACGCCATAAGCATTATTCAAGAGGAATATCATCAGGATTCCTAAATAACCAAAAAGCTTTCATTCCGTTTTCGGAATGAAAGCTTTTTTTTCATCCAAGTATCATAAACTATATCAGGAGGGATGAAGAATGAAGTTCACAGAAATCCAAGAAAAAGAATTTATTGATGCTGGCAATGGAAAAATGTTAGGTTTTGTTAGTGACGCAAAAATTTCGAAGGAAAATGGAATGATTGAAGCTTTTTTAGTGGCGCAACCTAAGAAAATGTTGGATCTTTTTTCAAGTGACTCTTCTACCATAACAATTGCCATTCAAGATATTCATGTTGTCGGAAAAGATGTGGTGCTGGTGAAACGAGGTAACCAAGAACACCGATAAAACGTTGAATTATCAATGTTTGATTGGTACAATAAAGAAATAATGTACATGTCTAAACAAGTTGGGATTTTATATTCATGAAAATCACTCAAAATTATCAGCAAATTGAACAGCGAATTCAAGAAGCATGTGAACGATCTAATCAAAAACGATCAGATATACACATTGTAGCTGTAACAAAATCTGTATCAATTGAACGTACGGAAGAAGCTATAAATGCTGGATTAATCCATCTAGGTGAAAATCGACCAGAAGGTTTATTGGCAAAGACTGAACACATTAAGACGGATGCAAAATGGCATTACATCGGGTCGTTACAAACTAGAAAAGTAAAGCAAGTCATTCATACCATTGATTTTCTTCACTCCTTGGACAGGTTAAGTCTGGCACAAGAACTTCAAAAACGAGCCACTAAAACAATTGATTGTTTTGTACAAGTGAATGTTTCAGGTGAAGAAGCTAAACATGGTATTGATTTGAATCAAGTAGAAGATTTTGTTTTATCATTGCAACCTTTTGATAAAATAAGAGTCATAGGTTTGATGACCATGGCTCCTCATACCGACGATGAACAGGTGTTAAGGTCAGTATTTTCTAAACTTAAATCAGCTCAGCAAAAAATTGCTGCAGCTCATTATGACTTTGCACCATGTTCAGAATTATCAATGGGCATGTCAAATGACTTTGAAATTGCAATAGAAGAAGGCGCAACTTATGTACGAATTGGAACAGCACTAGTTGGGGATGAAAGAGGGGACAAATCATGAGCATGAAGAATAAAATTAAAAACTTTTTTTATCTAGATGAATATGAAGATGATGCACCTGTAGAACGTGAACGTCGTTCAGAACCTCAAGCTTCACCAGTTACTCAGCAGCAACAAACTTCCATGAAAAAATCATTGAAAGAAAGACGTGTAGCTCCTTCAGCTACATCGATTCCAAATGTAGTTAGTTTGCAGAATCTCCAAAAATCTTCACAAGTCATCCTTGTAGAACCTAGAGTGTATGCAGAAGCACAAGATATTTCTGAGCACCTAAAAAACAAACGTGCCGTTGTGGTAAATCTGCAAAGAATCGATAAAGACCAAGGAATCCGAATTGTGGATTTCCTTAGCGGAACCGTGTATGCTTTAGGCGGAGATATTCAACGCATCGGAACAGACATCTTTTTATGTGCACCAGATACAGTTGAAGTAGCAGGAGCCATTTCCGATTATTATTACGATGACTTACAATAGCAGGGGTGTAATTAGTTAATATGAACCTAATTCTTTCGGTGATATCACAAGGTATATTTGTATATTCAATATTTCTCATTATCTACATCTTTATGTCATGGGTTCCAAGTACAAGAGAAACAGGTATCGGCCGATTTTTAGAACGAATTTGCGAACCTTATCTCGAACCATTTCGCCGTTTCATTCCTCCATTTGGCATGATTGATATTTCTCCAATCGTAGCCTTACTTGTTTTAAATTTGGCACGTAGTGGAATAGCTACAATAGGTAATAATTTTTAAAGTATGGCCTCACTTACGTGGGGCTTTTTTACACCAATCTTTTAATTAAGACATCGGATGTTTTAATCCTGGAAAGGGAGAACGGAAATGGAACAAATATTTCAACATTTTAGAAAAGAAGAACAGTCTTTTATTGAGCAAGTAGGTGGATGGATCCGAGAAACGGAAGACCGTTATGCACCAAAGCTGACGGACTTTTTAGATCCTAGACAACAATTTATTGTCCAAGCGATTGCTGGACAAAATGAAGAGATAATCACACATTCCTATGGAAAGTTTGAGGATGCAGAACGAAAACGTATGCTGATATCACCCTCTTATTTTATCCCTACTGAGCAGGACTATTCGATTACTATGTTTGAAATTAGTTATCCATCGAAGTTTGTAACGTTGGAACATCCTGATGTTTTAGGCTCATTGATGTCACTTGGCTTGGATCGTTCAAAATTTGGTGATATCCGTGTGGAGGATGAACGAATTGAATTTGCGGTTGTATCCGAGGTTGCAGATTTTGTTCGAATGAATATTACGTCCATTGGAAAGTCCAAGGTACAGGTAGAAGAACTTCCTGAAGATCATTTGTTCCTAGTCAATACTGAGACTTGGTTAGAAGAATCGCATACAGTAAGTTCAATGAGATTAGATACCATAATTGCCTCATTATTTAATATTTCAAGACAAAAAGCCTCTACATTTATTCATAGTGGAAAAGTGAAAGTAAACTGGGTAGTGCGAGATCAACCAGCTTTCGAATTACATGAATCTGATCTAGTTTCTATACGAGGTTTTGGGCGTATTCGTCTTGGATTGATTGAAGGACGAACAAAAAAAGACAAAATTCGCCTTCAAGTTGGTCGAATGGAGCCGAAATAATAAGAAATATTCAAGAAAATTCGAATTATTGATGTAAAGCGTTCCAAGGAACGTTATAATAGTTTGAAACAACGCTAGTTTTAAAGGGGAGATCGAGAAGATGCCGTTATCACCACTGGACATACATAACAAGGAATTTGGAAAAGGATTTCGTGGGTACAATGAAGATGAAGTAAATGAATTCTTAGATCAAATTATTAAAGACTTCGAACTTCTTTTAAAAGAGAAAAAAGAATTAGAAGAAAAATTAAAATCATCTAGTGAACGTGTTGGTCATTTCACTACAATTGAATCTACACTACAAAAGTCAATCGTGATTGCTCAAGAAGCTGCTGAAGAAGTTCGTCGCAATTCACAAAAAGAAGCGAAGCTAATTGTAAAAGAAGCTGAAAAAAATGCAGATCGAATTGTTAATGAAGCACTAACGAAAGCTAGACGTATTGCTTTAGAAATCGAAGAGTTGAAAAAACAATCAAAAGTATTCCGTAATCGCTTTAAAATGTTAGTTGAAGCGCAATTAGATTTAATTAATACAGATGATTGGGATCACTTAATGCAGTATGAAGTTGATACATCTCAGCTAGAGAGAATCGAAACTACAGAAGATTAGAGTTTACTTGACGATTTTAGCTACATTCCATATAATATCTACATATTGATATTAAATACGTTGAAAGAGACAGTATTTTGTGCGCTCAGTAAAGCGATTCGAGGACGGTGGAAGCTCGAACAGTTAGCTATCAAATGAAAATCCCTCTTGAGTTAAATCACTGAAAGAATTTTTGTAAGTGATTTCGGCTTCACACCGTTACTGTGATCTATGATGGCAACTTTTTTGTTGCAATTAGGGTGGTACAGCGAGTTTAACTTCTCGTCCCTTTATGGGATGAGGAGTTTTTTTAATGTCTAGCTTCTAAGCCCAACTCGCACCTCCGCTTTGGCCCACACGATGTGGGTCATGAAGGCGTTGCGAAAGGAATTCGCGAATTTAGCCTTCCTTCCTTTCCGGAAACAGGTTTCCGATTCGTTTCTTCCACCGTCGGAGTCGAGTTAAAGTGGGTTATGCCCACACGATGTGGGTCATGATGGCTTTGCGACACGATGTCGCGCTTAAAGCCTGCGCAGCTTTTCTTAATTTAAGGAGGTTATATTGATGGATTACAAAGATACGTTATTAATGCCTAAAACAGATTTTCCAATGCGTGGAGGATTGCCAACACGGGAACCTGTCATGCAACAAACTTGGAACGACATGAATTTATATGAAAAGGTGCTGGAAC
>JBEVEQ010000109.1:0-2945 GCA_040512715.1 Paenisporosarcina sp.
CCATGCAAAAAGAGAGTCTCCATTTAAAATGGAAACTCTCTTTTTGATTAAGCTTTATTTTTTTAAGCTACACGATACATTTTGCTTCAAATTTCACTGCAATGAGCTTATACGCAATTTGCATACATTGCTCAAGCGGAATCCATTTTTCGAAAGAATGCTCATAAATGGACTGTATTCGTTTTGCAAGATCAGTTGGATGATCTATTCCTTGAAGTGCTGCAACGACATCTGCCGTTTCTGTATCATAAGCTTCTGTCCCCAGTTGAAAAGGGTCCCAAGAAGCTAGAATTAAAACTGCTCGACGATTCATCTCTATTGTTTCCATCTTTTTTCACCTATTAACTTTTATTTAATAAAGGCTATGATAACATATAAATAAAAAAAGGAAAGAAGGAATTATCGTGAGCTCATTTGATCAAGTATATGAACGTCACAATACGCGTTCTGTGAAATGGGATTTAATGGATAGATTTTTCGAAATTGACGATGCCTCTGATATTTTGCCAATGTGGGTTGCAGATATGGACTTCGCAGCTCCATCTGAAGTTATTGATGCATTTAAGGAAAGATTAAATCATCCCATTTTCGGTTATTCATACATATGCGATGGTTGTAAAACAGCCGTTCAATCATGGTTACAAAGTAGGCACAACTGGCATACAGAAACTGAATGGATGCTCTTTCATCATGGTGTCGTTCCTGCTATTGCTACAGTAATAGAAACATTTACAAATAAGGGAGACGGTATTTTAATAACACCACCTATCTATCCACCCTTCTTCAGTATCCCAGAAAAACTAGGGAGATTAGTTGAAGTTAGCCCTTTATTAGAATCAAATGGAACGTATGAAATGGATTTCGTTTCATTCGAGGAAAAATTACAAAATGGCATTGAACTTTTTATTTTATGCCATCCTCACAATCCTGGCGGAACGGTTTGGTCTAAAGAAACCTTGATTGAAATCATCCGCTTGTGTTCAAAATATGACACGATGATTCTGTCAGATGAAATTCATGCAGATTTAGTTTATCCTGGTCACATCCATTATCCCCTTGCTTCTTTAGCTGGCGACGAAGTAAATCGAATCATTACTTGTGTAGCACCAACCAAAACGTTCAACTTAGCAGGTGCTCAAGCAGCAGTCATGATCACCTCAGATGCTCAAAAGCGCTCTCGATTACAAGATTATGCCCTGGCACATGGTCAAATGGAATTAAGTACTTTTGGAGCAACCGCTTTAAATGCAGCTTATGAACATGGTGGACCTTGGTTAGATGAGTTATTAACCGTTTTATCTTCACATGTAAATTATGCGATTAAAACAATAACGAATGCATTACCTCAAATAAAGATTTCTCATCCACAAGCTACTTATTTACTTTGGATCGATTATCGTCTTACTGGATTATCTGAAGAAGAAATGATGGAGTTGTTAATCAAAAAAGGGAAATTAGCATTAGAACCTGGTTCGAAATATGGAGAATACGGACGAGGATTTATGCGAATGAATATTGCTTGTCCACGGAGTACACTTGAAGATGGCGTAAACAGATTTATCCTTGCTTTAAATTAATTCTATGTCTTTTTGTATAAAACAAACATGGCCGACTCAATATATAGAGTCGGCCATTTAAATTACATTTCATTTTTTTCTTTTTCTAACTGACGTTCACGTAATATTCTTTCCTCTAGCTCTTTGACTTGCTCTTCTTGTCTCTTAGACTTCTTAACAATCCATCTAAACGTTAAAACACAAGCAATGCCAAATATGATGAAACTAATTGTTGCCGGAATATACTCAGTTTTGTCTTCTGGAAAATAGAGAAACAGGATAACCATCCACGAACTCATATTTGACACTTCCTAACTTATTTTTGAAGAACTTCAATCGATTCGATTTTAATATCTTCAAGTGGTTTGTCACTACCGTTTTTTTGTACAGAAGCCATTTCATCGATTACTTCTAGTCCTTCAACGACTTGTCCAAACACGGTATGACGATTGTCTAACCAAGGTGTTCCACCGTTAGTAGCATATGCTTCAACGATTTCTTCTGGGTAGCCAGCATCTTTCATTTGTTTTAACATGCTTGAATCTACACGGCTAGCTTGAACAATAAAGAATTGACTACCATTCGTTCCTGGTCCTGCGTTCGCCATTGATAGCGCACCTCGAAGGTTGAATGCTTTATCTGAAAATTCATCTTCAAATGTTGAACCGTAAATGCTTTCTCCACCCATCCCTGTACCAGTTGGGTCTCCACCTTGAATCATGAAATCTTGAATAATACGATGGAAGATAATTCCATCATAATAACCGTTTTCAGCATGTGTAATGAAGTTTTCAACTGTTTTAGGTGCTACTTCAGGGAATAACTTGATTTTAATTGCACCCATAGTTGTGTTCATAACAACTAGTGCTTCGTTTGATGCTACTTCTTTTGATAATTGTGGATACATTTGACTCTCTCCTTTTGTTGAGGCTGTTGTTTTTGTGTCTTCAACAGCTTCATTGTTTTTTTCTACTTGATCATCCTTTTTAGTTCCGCAGCCAGTAAGTATCAAACACGCACTAAAAATGAGCAATAAACATTGTTTTTTCATTTTCGTTTCACCCTCAGATATTCTATCATATTACATTTGAATTTACAGTAATGAAGTCGTAACACTTTATTCGGAAGTCGAAATGTTTTATAATAAACTAACAAGTATCATGCCATGTTTTTGTTTTAGAAAGAAGTGAACGTATGAATATACAAAAAAGAAATTTCTATATAATGTTTGTTTCCAATTTTTTAGTAGCTGGAACAGCGACCATGATCATGCCTTTTTTATCACTTTATATTAATACCATGGGTGATTTTTCAGATGCATACGTACAGAAATGGTCGGGTCTTGTCTTTGGTATTACCTTTGTGTCAGCATTTTTAATGTCTCCTATT
>JBEVEQ010000015.1:0-9691 GCA_040512715.1 Paenisporosarcina sp.
ATTTGTCGATGGTTTTGGTATTGGAGACGTTGGGGAAATTATATTACGAGATCGAAAATTGCTTTCAGAGGATGGGATGTTAGTTATTGTTACCACTTTAAGCAAAGCAAATAACAAGATTATTTCAGGACCGGATACAATTTCTCGTGGATTTGTCTATGTTCGAGAGTCTGAAGAGTTAATGAAAGAAGTCGATCGATTAGTTCTATCGACTTTACAGAGCATACAAATTTCTGATCGAAATCAAAGAAGTGTCTTGAAACAAAGTGTCAAAGCAACGATTGGCAAATTGTTATATGCTAAAACAAAACGAAGACCGATGATCTTACCTATTATTATTGAAGTTTAAGCAAGATTAAAACCGCAATCCAGTTTTCATTTGGATTGCGTTTTTGTTTTGTAGATACTGCGAGTGTGGAGCTGAGGAATCTGGCGTTTGCCCGTGATAATCTTGCGTTTCGAACTTCATAATCTGTCGCAAAGATACAATCTTGTGGCGATTGACTTCAATTGGAGTAAATTCATTCCGAGATCTGTTCATTCACTTTTGTTGATTGTAGTAAATCGCTTTAATGGAATCCTGTAAACTTAGATTAGTGGCAGCTTGTTTAAATTTACCGATAAATCCTGGACGGACAAGGGAAAGAAGAGGTTGTTCCACCTGATCAAAGTGTTGGCTCGCCTCTAGAACTTGTTGATCCCATTCTTCATGGAAATAAAGAAGATCATCGGGATACACGATTTTCCGATCTGTTCCTTTTTCAGGGAGGCAAGCAAATGGTTCCTCTATATTTAGGGTCCCATAATCATCAGTAAGTTCTTCTCCTGGGTAAATATCACGTACGGCAATTTCAAATTCATAGGCTGTCCCCATACAATTAGCGTGGAAACTATGATTGACATATCTACCTAAATCCCAGCAAAGAATGTATAAGCCATCTTGATTTCGATAGGCATATTTTTTAATAATTTCCTGACAATAAGTAGATGTTGAATTTACGAATTTTGGGTCAAGCTTTTGATCAAGCTCATCTAACGCCCAAGTGATCGTTCCTTTTGGAATTAATTTAGTTGCAAAAACACCAAATCCTATTTGATCATTTATATATCGTAATTCGGTATGTGGATGAATCATGATGTTGAGTATTCCCCTTTACATAGTTGGTTTTAATTCATAAGGTATGCATCTGGGGAATCTAATGTTGAAACCATTTTTGAATGAAGAACTTTTTTAGCGAAACTGACGTCTTTATAATAAATCAAATATTAATGGGATATGATTTCATTATTTTGCTAAGGCAGGTGTGGTCCTATTGTGAAAAACCTTCTTCAATTCACTTATTTACAAGCTCTATCTTGCCTATTTCCCGTTATCATTTTTGCAGCACTGGCTTTATCTAAATTTGTGGATATCCCTTTTTTACCTCGCTACGATTTCATCTTATTCGTCTGTGTTGTTGCACAAATTGGGTTGCTGGTATCTAAATTAGAAACCTTTGATGAGTTTAAAGTCATATTTCTATTTCATGTTATCGGTTTAGCACTCGAGTTGTATAAAGTGCACATGGGTTCGTGGTCCTACCCAGAGGAGGCTTTTAGCAAAGTACTGGGTGTACCACTGTATAGCGGATTTATGTATGCAAGTGTTGCAAGCTATATTTGCCAAAGCTGGCGACGAATGAAGTTGCAAATACTCAACTGGCCAAAGCCAATTTTTGCTCTTTTAATAAGTTCTCTTATTTACCTCAACTTCTTTACACACCACTTTCTCTATGATGCCAGATGGTTACTCACAGTATTTCTATTAGTCATTTTCTTTAGGACAGTTGTTACCTATCAAATTTTTGAGCAACGATATAAAATGTCATTGATTTTATCTTTTCTTCTAATCGGTTTCTTTATATGGATTGCTGAAAATATCACAACATTTTTAGGTGCCTGGCAATATCCTAATCAGGAAGTCTCATGGTCTCTCGTTCATATAGGAAAAATCAGTTCGTGGTTTTTACTTGTTGTGATTAGCATTATTATTGTTGCTCAATTAAAGCGAGTGAAAAATGAGCAACGTCGCACTCAATTAGTAAGAACGGGTTGGCTAGAACGAATATATTAGATGTTTTGCATTACTTAAGACTGAAAATTGATTTATCGCTCAGATTGGCACTTTTATCGCTCAAACCAGTCTCATTCGCAAGTCGACTTCTTAAGATATCCCACGATGAAAAACACCTTCCACGAATTAAATAGTGGAAGGTGTTTTCCGTTCAAACTTATCCGTTTTTCACAATTTGTTTAAGTGCTTTATCTAGTTTGTCAAAAGTAAACTTAAAGCCTTCTTTATCGAGTCTTTCGGGAAGAACCCAGCGACTTTTTAAGATGAGTTCTGTTTCTGTTCTCAAAAAAACAGCACCCATTTCAAGCATCCACTTCGGAGAAGGAAACCCTAGACGTTGATTTTTAGCTTTTCGTAATTGGCTCATAAATTCACGATTCGTAACAGGTTGTGGTGCAGACGCATTAAAGACTCCACTCAAATCTTTATTATCCTGAATGAATTGAATAATTCTATACACATCTTCAATATGAATCCAACTAAACATTTGGCTGCCGGATCCTTGGACACCACCTAATCCAAAACGAACTAAGTTCAAGTAAGGCTCCATTACCCCTCCATTTTCACCAAGGACGATTGCAATACGTAAAGCTACTTGTCTTGTTTGAGGTAGTTTAAAAGCGAATAAAGATTGCTCCCACTCTTTCGCGACATCAACCGAAAATCCGGAACCGATTTCTCCATTTGCTTCCGTCATTGGGCGATCTTCTGCATGCCGATAGATTGTTGCAGTACTTGAATTAACCCATAACTCTGGTGGGTGTTCACAAGCTAAAATAGCCTTCCCTATTATTTCAGATGTCTCTGTTCGCGAACGAATAATTTCTTCTTTATTCTTTTCATTGTACCGGCAATTTACCGACTTTCCTGCAAGATTTATGACGAGCTCTGCACCATTTAGTGCTGAAATAATTTTGTCTTGATCACTCCAGGATATGTGTTGGGGTTGCCTAGAAATAATGAAAACTTCATATCCTAAATCTTTATACTTTTTTTCAATATATTGACCAATAAATCCTGTCCCTCCAGCTAATACCACTTTCTTTTTCATGCTTGCTCCCCCTCATTAGGAATATCTATTTTATGAGACGAAAACAACCAAATAAAGATGCCGTAGAACAAGGAGTTTTGATGAATTTTCTTGAAAAAATAAATCGTCCACTCTGCAGTTGAATCAATCGTATGACAAAACCCTACGTATGAAGTCGAATGTTTTATTACTTAAAAGAGGGTTTGATGTTAAAAATACCGAATAGAGAACTACAAAGTACTTTTAAGAGGATTTATGAAAAAATTTTCTCATCAATTTGCAGCTCTATTATTTCTAACTGGTGTCTTTTTATTCGGACTTGTTCATGTTGGCATTGCCATTCACTCCGTACAATATAACGATGGCTTACTGGATGCATTAAACGGTATACAGGGTTGGATTCCTTATCTAATGAGTATTACCTTTATGGCCATCGGAGGATTTATCTTTCTCGATGCAATTGTTGATGAAAGAGGTAGAGAGGAAAATAAAGGGAAGATTTATCAATATGTTGGAGATAAAGAATAATTTGTTTGACCCTGTGGTGCACCCCACCCTTTAAGCTATTGGAGAGGAGGAGCCCTTTGTACAAGATTAGTGAATTTAGTGAACTTACAGGACTCAGCAAAGAAACACTTCGCTACTATGAACAGGAACAACTACTTGAACCTGCATATGTTAATCCAACCAACCATTATCGTTACTACGATGATGGCTCGTTTTTTCTAGCTTCCTTGCTTCAAATTCTGCGGAACTTTGAATGCACTATTCAGGAGATGAAAGACGTCATGAGAAATGAATCATTTAAAGATTTAGAGGTTTTATTAGAACAAAAGAAAGAACGTTTACAAATGGAAGTTATGCAAAAGCAGCAAAAAATTCGAGAAATCGAAGCATTTATTCTCTCAGGACAGGAGGAATCTGATATATGAAATGGCAAGAAGTACGAACCATTGATGCCCCAATCGAGGTGGTATGGACTTTATTCGAAGAGGAAAACGCGCAACGCATTATGCCGAAAGTGGTAGAGAATCGCTGGCTAGAAAAGAAAAAACCAGGTACAGTAGGTTCCACCTATGAGCAGACATACCAAGAAGGAAAACGCCAAGAAACATACGTCGTTGAAATTGTAGAATTTGAGGATACGAATGTTCGCAAACACAAACGTATTCAATTCCGTCTTGCTGGCGCTTTTGAAATGAACTTAGCTTTCACTCTAGAACGTGTTAATGAAAAGCAAACCAACTTCATCTATGCAGGTTCAAACCAAGGAATTAACTTTGTCGGCCGCGCTATGCTAAAACTTGGCAATAAGAAAGCAGGTGACAAAGTAGTTACCGACTTTTTGGACCGTGTGGAACAAGAAGCTATGCTCGATTACAAGGTCTCTTCCAACTAAAAAATGCCAGCAACCCTAATGCGTTGCTGGCATTTTTACTTATATAGATCATATATCACTCTATATCTTTTTTAGGTAATTTGGTATCCAGTTTTAATTGTTCTATTTTTGCTAAACGAGCTTTTCCGCTGAGCATTTGAGTAAAAGTTGTATATCCCGCATCGATTTTTTCAGCTAAATAATTCGTTCTTTCAAAAAGGACCGAACGAAAATAATCAATTTGTCTCATAATTTTTTCCATGAAGGCTTCTTGGTTTTCTAACCGATTCCCCATCTCTATTTGGATTTCTTCTTGCTTTGCTAGTTGTTGAACCAGTTGATTTTGCAAGTTAACCTGTTCATCCACCTTTATTTGAAGCTGTGTATTCGCTTCTTCTGCTTGCATCAATTTGAGAAGAACCTCTTGATTTGCTTGTGTAATCATGTTCATAAGATTCTTCGTAAAAGGCTCAGAATTTTCTAATGTATCCTGCAACTTTCCTTGCCTATCCTCGACATTCTTTAATTTCTCCAAAACTTGATGGTCTAGATTTCGTTGGTGTGAATGCATTTGTCTTTGATGATTCATTTTCGATTGGACATATTTCCAACGTGAAGTCTGCGTCGTAGCATGCTTTTCGACCACTTCTTTTAAATCTCTATATGACTGTTGCAGCAAATCACTGGTTTTTTTCTGTTCTTCTAACAAATCCGTTAAAATATCTTGTCTGAAATAAGCTTGATTCACTTCAACAACTGTCACCGGATTCTTTAGTATGTCCGGGTGTTTTCCCGAATTGATATAAAGTCCCATATTCTGTTACACCCCTTTTAGTTCATCTTATGCAGATACTTAAAAAGTGGGTATACTTGGTATACTTCTCAACCTCTATGGGTTATCCTGTTGATTTCTTTTAAAAAGAGACGAAATCCACTCCCTTTCCACGGACGAACTTGCAAGCCTCCTCAGGCCAACAGGATGTTGATCACGAAGGCGTTGCGCTCGCTAGGTGGCGTCCTTAGCCTTCGTTCATTTATTCTCGCTGTGGGGTCTTGCCAGCCCGTTATTCCGCAGGAGTGTCGCGGATTCCATAACCATTAACATTATCGTTTAACTGAGTCATTTCTAAAATAACTGGGCAATGATCACTACCTAATACATGCGGATGGATAGCTGCGTTCTTCAATTGTGGTAACAGTTGTTTTGAGGCAATAAAATAGTCAATTCTCCATCCAATATTCCGTTCTCGAACCTTACTCATATAAGACCACCATGTATACGCATCTTCTTGATTCGGATGAAAATGCCTATATGTATCAACGAATCCCGTTTCAAGCAATGACGTCATTTTTCCACGTTCTTCTATCGTAAACCCGGAGTTGCCTCTATTGGATTTTGCGTTTTTTAAGTCAATATCTTCATGAGCAACATTTAAGTCCCCACACAAAATTACAGGTTTCATTGCATCCAACTGTTTTAAATAATCACGCATCTCATCTTCCCACTCTAAACGGTAAGGTAATCGAGACAAATCTCTCTTCGAATTCGGCGTGTACACATTCACTAAGTAAAACTGCTCGAATTCTAAGGTCAGTATGCGTCCTTCAGCTTCTTCAGGCATTTCTCCAACGCCATATGTAACAGAAAGTGGTTCAACTTTTGTAAAAACTGCGGTACCGGAATAACCTTTCTTTAACGCGTAATTCCAATATTGGTGATACCCTTTTAGGGGCAAATCAATTTGACCCGCTTGTAGCTTTACTTCTTGCATACAAAAAATATCGGCATTAACCTCCGCAAAATAATCTAAAAACCCTTTATTTACACACGCTCTTAATCCATTTACATTCCATGAAACTAGCTTCATCTATTAAAACTCCTTTTTCGTATGTTCAATCTATCTACTGTACTATAATACATACAAAGAGTTTGAAATGAACAGAGGTGACATCTTGAATAAAACAATTGGTATATTAGCACATGTAGATGCTGGAAAAACGACGTTTTCTGAACAACTGCTTTATCATACAAAAACAATTAAACAACGAGGACGTGTCGACCACAAAGATGCATTTCTCGATAGCCATGAAATAGAGAAAAATCGAGGAATCACGGTCTTCGCCGACCAAGCCGTTTTTCAATTTAATGACTCCACCTATTATTTGATCGATACGCCAGGACACGTCGACTTTTCCCCTGAAATGGAGCGGGCTATACAAGTTATGGATGTTGCTATTTTAATCATAAGCGCAGTTGATGGAGTCCAAGGCCATACGGAAACCATTTGGCAGTTACTCCGAAAACACCAAGTTCCAACTTTCTTCTTTATAAATAAAACCGACCAAGAAGGCGCAGATGTTGATAGAGTGTTAGAAGACATAAGAACTTCATTAACGAAAAACGTCTATGATTGTACATCTTCCCTAACAAACGACACCTTGACTGAACCGTTGATTGAATATATGGCGGAACAAGATGAAACGCTTTTTGAAACGTACATGGAGACCGGGTTCGATAAGGATTTATGGTTGCAAACAATGAAGAGATTAGTGAAAAATAATAGCTTTTTCCCTTGTACAACGGGCACCGCTTTAAAGGATGTGGGTGTAATTGAGTGCATGGAACTTGTGGATTTACTAACTGAGACTTGTTACGTAAGCAATGAGCCTTTTTCAGCTCAAGTCTATAAAATCCGCTATGACGAAAGTGAAACGAGACTGACTTTCTTAAAATGCTTGAGTGGCACTTTGCGCGTACGAGATGAAGTGAGCTATAGAATGGATGATAAACGATTAAACGAAAAGGTCACACAAATTCGCAAGGTTAATGGACAGACATTTGAATCCGTGCAACAAATTACTGCCGGTGAACTATTCGCGATTACTGGTATAAGCCAGGCTTCCGTTGGGGATGGGATTGGGGCAAATAAAAAAACATCTCATTATGAAATGATTCCGACTTTGACATCTAAGGTGATTTTCGATTCATCCATTCATGTGAAAGATATATTGAGATACTTTTACTTACTAGACGCTGAAGATCCTTCACTAAGAGTTATCTGGAGCGAACAGTTCCAGGAAATTCATGTCCATGTCATGGGAGTCATTCAATTAGAAGTTCTCGAACACATAATTAAAGATCGATTCAATTATCAAGTCTCATTCGGAGACCCACAGATTTTGTATAAAGAAACGATTGAAGCTCCGGTAACGGGTTATGGACATTTTGAACCGTTAAAGCATTACGCAGAAGTCCATCTTTATATCGAGCCCGCAAAGCGTAATAGCGGCATCACTTTTGAAAACGTCTGCCATGCGAACGATATGTCGATTGGTCATCAAAACTTAGTCCAGCATCATTTATTCGAACGAAACCATCATGGATTATTAACTGGCTCCACCTTGACAGACGTAAAAATCACGTTGCTCACAGGTAGAGGTCATAATGAACATACTTCTGGCGGGGACTTCAGAGAAGCATCTTACCGCGCATTGAGACAAGGTCTAGAAAAAGCCCAAAACCTACTGCTTGAACCGTATTACGATTTCACAATCAAAGTAGAGCTAGACCAAATCGGAAAAGTCTTCTCCGATATCCAACAAGCACACGGAACCTTTGACCCGCCCGAAACCATTGGCAATAAAACCATTATCAAAGGAAGAGTGCCAGTCGCAACTTTTATGAACTATAGTATTGAATTCGCTTCCTTTACACACGGAAAAGGGAGTCTGCAAATGATTTTCAGCGGTTATGATCGTTGTCACAATCAAGAAGAAGTCATTGAAAAAATCGGCTACAACAAAGACGCAGATCCTGAATACAGCTCAACCTCCATTTTCTGCGCCAAAGGCAAAGGATATCCCGTTCCATGGGAGGAAGCAGAGTCCATGATGCATTGTCTTTAAGAAAACCGACCTCCTTTAATTGGGATGTCGGTTTTCTTTTTCTTTTTGCGCAGGTTGAGCTTTCGCATTCAAGCATCAATCTTTCTTTTTCGTTAGACAATCTTTCCCCTTCACACAATGACCTAACACTCTAAATAGAGTTCCCCGTTAACCCAGCTGTTTCCACTCGCGAATTGACTAGACTGGAATAAAATGACAGTTACATTCGGTAAATCACAAATCTCTCGTTTTCATTGTGTTTATAGAGCCCAGGAATTTGAATTTCTTTCAACAGCTCAAAAACCGTAGCGTTTTCTAGATATTGAATATAGTCGGTCGTAGGATAATACAGAATCACATCAACTTGACGATTTTTTTGCTCCACAGATTCCAAAATTCTATCAATTACATTCATAAAAATCTGCACCGAAAAAGGATTGAAAAAGTAAAAACGGTTATCGGTTTCTTCGATTGAATAGTCTTCTGCTAAGCCTTTTTCAAAACGAATAAATCCTCGTATGTTTTTTCGTTTCTCTATATAACTCGATTGATTTTCAAGGGCGTCCATGTAGAGTTGTCCACTCATCTCCACTCCAGTCACACTCACATGAAAATGATGATTCACATAAAAAGGGAGCCTTCCCTTTCCACACCCAAAATCCACGACAACATCCGTTTTCTTCAATTCATACTCTAAAAAAAGTGCATCAAGTGCCACATAAGGAGTAGCTTCATATCGATTATAATGAACCATCTGATTTCGTACTTCGTGTAACCCTACAGTTTTAATTCCTAGATGTTGATCATACTCAAACTCATCCATTCTTTAACCTCTGCTCTCAACCATTCTATCCTTTAATAAAACCATAAATAGATACCTTTAAACAACCATAAAAATTTCATGAAAATTGTTAATAGTGGTAAAAAGTGTTATTATTGTAAAACAAATAATATTCTTAAATTTTTATAGACTTCTTTTACAATAAAGCATTGGAGGTTATTTTATGAATAAAACAATCGTCCTCATTTTGACTATTTTGGCCTTAACCTTAGGTAATTGGATTACCTCTATGGTTTTTAATGCAAGCATTGTAGATGTATCCATTCCTTATGCACTTGTTGCCATCGTCATTATTTATATTTTCACAAGCAAGGACAATACCGTAAGTCGTCATCTGGATATGCAAATTCAAGGACAAACAGGAATTAGAATGGCTGCATCTCAACGTGTAGGTGGTCAGTCACTAATCTTTATTGGCACAGTTGTCTATTTTGCGATTACTCT
>JBEVEQ010000134.1:0-10046 GCA_040512715.1 Paenisporosarcina sp.
CCAGCTATTTTAGAATTTGCTGTGTTTTCATCCACCGATTCATCAGTTTTAATTTTAGCTTCTTCTAGGTCGTAATTTTGTGTAGCAATTTCTTTGTTGGATGAAGAATTATTAATATACGTAACTCCAAGCAATGTCAGGGTTATCATTGCAGCCACTCCGACAGTTGGTGGAACCCAATATTTTCGTTTTTTCAATGGCTTCTCAGAAGTATTATAATCTAGTTGAAGCCTTTTAAAGACATCATCTTTAGTGCGTGTATCATGTGGCTTGGGCATTTGGCTAAGTAACTGTTCAATTTTTTGTTCATTCCAGTTATTTTGACTCACGTTGAACTGCCTCCCCTCTTGCATGCCCAGTTAATTTATCGCGTAATTTATGGATAGCTCTGTGTTGAGTGGTTTTAACTTTGCCTTCAGACCAACCAAGTATTTGAGCTGTTTCAGCTATAGATAAATCTTGGAAATATCGCATAATAACCACCATCTTTTGATCACCCGTGCATTCGTCCAAAGCTTGTAATAATTCCTTCATTTCATCATTCATCACAGCTAGTTCTTCAGGCAAAGGACCTGTCGATGTAAGTTCTTGTGTTTCCCAGTCAAAAAAGTCAAATAAATGTCTTTTTCGAACAGATGATTTACGGAAGTGGTCAATCGCCACATTTTTTGCAATTGAAAAAAGCCATGTCTTTTCACTGCTTTTCCCTTCAAACCGACTGTATGCTTTTAAAACTCTTACATATACTTCATGCATCAAGTCTTCAGCTGTCTGTCTATTTTTCACCAAGTAAATTAAAAATTGAAAGACATCTTGGTGAAACTCATCATACAATCGATTGAACACGGAGTCATTCATATACTCCCCCCGTTCATAATAGTAGTCGTGTATTGGGTGTGAAAAGTTACACGTTTTTGATAGGCAAATTAAATACAAAAGTCGTACCCACTTTTTCTTCACTCGTTACCCAAATTGTACCATCATGGGCTTCTACCATATTTTTTGCAATCGCTAGTCCTAACCCTGTTCCACCTTTGCCACGAGTACGCGATTTATCTGCTTTGTAAAAACGTTCAAATACATATGGGAGGTCTTCTTTTGGAATTCCTGAACCCGTATCTTGCACAGTAATTTTTACAAACGCTTTTTCTTGTTCGACAAGAACGCTTACTTTTCCTTCATTTGGTGTGTGACGAATACCATTATCAATTAAATTAGTCAAAACTTGTTCAATCCGATCTTCATCTATCTCAACCATTAACTCGTCAGATAAAGTAGATTCGAAGGTCAAATGAATATTAGATTCCTTTGCTGTTTGAGCAAACTTTTGCGTAATTCTTTTAATCACAGATTTAACTGCTACGTTCTCTTTATACAATCTCATACGCCCAGACTCCATACGTGCAAGGTCCAGTAAGTCCGTGACCAATCTGCCCATTCGTTGAGATTCTTCGTATATTATTTTCATGATTTCACGCTGTTCTTCTTCTGAAGAAACCAAGTCGTCTACAATCGCTTCGCTATATCCTTGAAGCATCGCAATTGGTGTTCTAAGTTCATGAGAAACGTTGGCAATAAAATCAGAACGTAATTTATCTAGTCGATGCTGCTCGGTCATATCACGTAATACGGCCACTGCACCACGAATGGCATCACCACTATAAAGCGGACTAATGGAAATGGCATAATAATTCCCCTGCATTTCCAGTTCCTCATTGATTTCTTCCTCTAAATGAAAAACATGATCTAACATATGATTCATTTCAACAGGAATTGGTTGACCTTTTGTTGTGCCTATTTGGAAAAACCATTTTTGTAATAATTTTTCTGCTTGTGGATTGCTTAGTAAAATGGTGTGATCTCGATTAAATGTAATAACCGCATCTGTCATTGATGTTAATATACTCGACAACTGTTCTTTTTCTTGATTAATCACTTCTAAATGGTGTTTTAATTGTCTACCCATTTGATTAAACGCAGTTGCCAGTTGCCCAATTTCATCATTTTGTAGCGAGGGAAGTTTGGTGTCAAAATTACCTTTTGACAATTCAAATGCAGCTTCTCGCATTTTACGAAGTGGCGATGTAATACGTGTTGAGAGGAAAAACGCAAAAAACGTCGTTAATATAAATCCTATAAATGCAGATAAAAATACAATGTTTGTCGTTTCTTTTGTTGTTTGGTGAATCACATCTAAGCTTTGATATATAAATACCGCACCATGTAATTCATTTTCTACATTTAACGGTGAAGCTAAAACAATGTAAGATTCCATTTGGTTTTTGTTTTTAATTGAGGGTAGGATCATTTCTTTAATAATTGGTTCTGATGATTGAAAAACTTCTGAAAGATCTTGATCTTTTATTATGGCTTGTTGAATTTTTTCTTTATTCAAGCCTTCGTGTAGCGTTACTGATATTTCCTTGGGTTCCTTTGCAATTACTGCATTTGTTTCAGGATCTAATATTTCAGAAATAATCATAAGAGACGAGTTGACCGTTTCATGTTTGTCAACAATACTTGCAATAGTTGCTGCTTCTTGGCGCAAAGATGCTTCAGCTTGTTCACTATGATAATTACCTAGGAATTCAAGAATTAAGATCGTAATGATAAACAACACAAAACAAACGAGAAGCAATATGGTAATCCATAGCTTCCCGACAACACTGTTCCATATTCTATTCATTGATAACCTCGAATTTATACCCTACGCCCCACACTGTAACGATCATTTTTG
The DNA here is from genome assembly GCA_040512715.1 of Paenisporosarcina sp. Lineage (GTDB taxonomy): Bacteria > Bacillota > Bacilli > Bacillales_A > Planococcaceae > Paenisporosarcina. Next base: position 2,738 of record JBEVEQ010000134.1, read on the forward strand.
CCGCTTTTTCAGAAACTCGATTTAACTTTTCACGTAAGCGTTTCACATGAGTATCAACTGTTCGTAAATCACCAAAGAAATCATAGTGCCAAACCTCTTTTAATAATTGTTCACGGTCAAATACTTTGTCTGGTGCCTTAGCTAAGAAATAAAGCAATTCGTACTCTTTAGGTGTTAAATTCACTTCTGTGCCATCAGCAGTTACACGATGAGCATCATGATCAATTGTTAAATGTGGAAAGACAACTAAATCTTTTGATACAGACGTATTCGAAACTGGTGCAAATGAAACCGATCTTTTTAACACCGCTTTTACTCTTAACACAACTTCTCTAGGGCTAAAAGGTTTAACAATGTAATCATCTGCTCCAAGTTCAAATCCTTGTACTCGATTTGCCTCTTCGCCTTTAGCGGTCAAGAGAAGAATTGGTGTTGCTTTATGTTCACGTAATTCAGCAATAACTTCCATACCATCTTTTTCTGGCATCATAACATCGAGAATAATGGCATGATAATCTTTTCCGATTGCTTTTTCGATTGCTTCCGCACCATTTTCTGCTTCGTCTACTTCATAACCTTCACGTTCAAGGTACATCTTTAATAAGCGACGAATACGGTCCTCATCATCTACTACTAATATCGTTATATTCTCAGACATTATTATTACCCCTTTCGTGCGTATCCCTACTATTTATTGTACAAGTTAGACCTTCAAAATGAAAGAAAAGCCCTTCCTCTGAAGGAAAGGCTTGAATATTAAGCATATGAATGTAAACCCGCTATAATTAAATTTACGGCAATTAAGTTAAACATGATGATAATAAAACCGATTACCGCTAACCATGCAGATTTTTCACCATGCCATCCTCGAGATAAACGAAGATGTAAAAACGCTGCGTAAAATAACCAAGTGATAAGAGCCCAAACTTCTTTTGGATCCCAGCCCCAGAAACGTGACCAAGCTTCATGTGCCCAAATCATAGCGAAAATAAGAGCACCTAAAGTAAAGACTGGGAAACCAATCAGAACTGCTCGGTAGCCTATTTCATCCATTAGACTTGAATTAGCCTTTTTAACTAAGGGTTGAAGTAAAGCAGATATGGATTTTCTAGCAAGTAGTCTAATTAATCCATATAATATCGTTCCAAATAGGAATGCCCATGTAACCGTGGATAACTTTTTCGCATTTACGAGTGGAGGCATCTCTGCTAGAGGTTCCATCGTATTAGGTGTCAAAGCTACATATTCATTCATTCCAAATAACGGTGGAGTATTATACGTAATTTCGCTAGGTTTTTCTTCTTTGTCAACGTAAGAGAATGAAGCTTCGTAATCCATTAAGGAAAAAGTAGTAGTTGAAGCAACAAAACCAAGCACTAAGACAAGCGTGAACATAACGGCTTCTAACCAAAATCTTTGTTTTGTACGCTTCGTAACATCTACGTGTTTTAGTAAATAAATTAATCCAGCAACAGCACTAATGGCTAATATCGCTTCACCTAAAGCTGCAGTAATTACGTGAACATATAACCAGTAGCTCTTTAAAGCTGGTATTAATGGATTTAATTCACGTGGAAACATACTTGCATAAGCAATAATAATGATTGCGATAGGAAGCGCGAACAATCCCAACATCGGTGTTTTATAAATGAAGTAAATCAAAATAAACGCACCAACCACCATCATGCCAAAAGCAGTTGTAAATTCAAATAAGTTACTTACCGGAGCATGACCAGCAGCAATCCAACGAGTAATAAAGTAGCCGAGATTTGCGATAAATCCAAGAATCGTAACAATAATCGCTAATTTACCCCAACGCTTTTCTGAAGCTGATGACTCTGATTTTGCTCCTTTAACAGCTCCACCAAATAGTAAGGTAGCTAAAAGATAACAAACAAAGGCAAAAAATAATAAATTACCACTAATTTGTACGAGTGTCATGACGATGATTCACCTTCCTTTTTATCAACTTCAGAATCAATATCTTGTTGATCAATATATCTTGGTAAAAGTGCAGCCTCAGTAACTTGGTCTAACTCTTTTTTAATAGCAAACCAGTTTTTATTCGTATGAGCTGCGATTGCAATTTCTCCATTTGCCGTTTCATGAATCCAAATACGTCGATGGTTGAAATACGCCCCTTGCACAACACCAATCATAAAGATTAAGCCACCAAGCCCCAATATCCAAAGCGTCTTATCTTTACGAATTGTTAAACCAGACACATCCCGCGTTTCTACATTTTTAAATGCTAGCTTATACTCATTTTCACCTAAAGGCTCAACAGTTTGTTTAATCGCCACAAAACTTGTCTCTCCTTCAGGTGTTTCAGGAGTAATCATTTTAATTAAAAATGCAGGATTATTTGGTAATGGAGATTTTGTTTGAGGTTCTCCTTCTTCTATTCCACTAAAATCCGGATAATAACCTAGTAGCTCAACAGATGTTCCTTCTCCTAAATCATATAGATCTTTAGGATTTACTAAATCAATCGAAACATCACCTAGTGACTCTTCCGTTTTTTTATTAATCAAATTAAAATTCATTGTTCGTAATTCGTCTAATCTGAAATCCATTTGATAAACTGAAAATCCGTCAAACTTTAGTGGATGATTAACTTGGATGGATTCTTTTTTAACTTCCTCTAAGTTTTTCGTATCCCCAGGTAAAGCATCTTTTGGATTTTTGTATAATACAACATCAGTTTGATAATTAGAAGCAATGGTTCCAACACGTTCAATCGCTTCACCAAATACTTCATCCGTTTGCTCTTTATCGTAGGTTTCTAAAGTGAATTCTTTGCTTTCAAGATAATATCCTTCAGTTTCAGGAAGGGCACGAGTCTCTCCTTCTCGAATCCACATTGTTTCATCAACGTAAAATCCCGGTAGAGACCTTAACATCACAGCGCCTAAGAAGATGATCAGACCAGCATGATTCACATAAGGTCCCCACCTTGAAAAACGGCCTTTTTCAGCTAATAGAGCACCGTTTTCACGTTTGACATTGTAGCGCAATTCTTTTAACTTTTCTTCACTTTTAACTAACGTCTCATCTTTTAAATGATTCTCACCAATTCCAAATAGGCGTTGACGCTTCATGAAGCTTTCGTGCCTTCTCGTTCTTTGTTTTTTTAATGATTTAAATAAAGGGATTACACGATCTAGACTTGCTACAATTAACGATATTCCTAGCATACCAATTAATGTTTGGAACCACCAAGAACCATATAAATCTGATAGACCAAGTTGGTAATAAAGTTTTCCAAAAGTACCATATACACGTTCATAATAAGCTGCAATTTCAGTTTCAGTAACAGCCGGAACATAAAAAACTTGAGGAAGAATCGTACCTATTGCAGCAGCAACCAAAATAATGACAATAAGCCATATTCCTACTCTCACACTTGAGAAAAAGTTCCAAATCTTATCAATTACTGTTTTATTGTAGGTTTGAGATCTTCTTGCAGAACCTTCATAACGCATATCCACCATTTTTTGGTTTTCAGCTTCTGCCGTCAGGGGTCTACCACAATTCCCACATAACACTGTTCCTTCTGGATTTTCATGCCCACAAGCACATTTAATGTTGTTCATATGATTGACTCCTTATTCAGGCTTAATCTGCTCCATAAAAGTAGCAATATCCTGTTCTTTCATTTCTCCCATAATAATGCGCTCAATATCACCTTCGGGGTTAACTAAAACAGTTGTAGGCAAAGGATCAACATTGTAAGTATGCATTACACTTTTCGTGCGATCGAGGACAACAGGGAAATCCAATCCATATTGATCAGCAAATTTTTGTACCTCAAAATTGGATTGAGCGATATTAACAGCCAAAACTTGAACACCCTGGTCTTTATATTCTGTGTATTGCTTATTCAATGCTGGCATTTCTTTCGCACATGGTTTACACCAAGTTCCCCAGAAATTCAGTAGTACACCTTGTCCTTTGTAATCAGACAAACGATGTTCTTCCCCATTTAAATCGACTAATGTAAAATCAGGTGCTTGATCCCCAACACCTAATACTTGAACTTTATCTTTCGTTGCATTGGTATAGATGGTGAAAGCAATAGCCGCGACTAAAACAGTAAGAATCGCGGTTCTTAACATAAACCTTTTTTGTTTCGTCTGTGTCACTATGTTAACCTCCTACAAAACGTACGAATGTAAACTTATTATAACAAAGAAAAAATGTTACTTTGCCCATACATTTGAAGTGTTTGTGAACGTTTAAAAGTTAAAATCAAGAGCCTATTTTCCCTGTTTCAGCTTGAACTCGAAGTAATTTCACTTCATGAGAAGTAAGCTCACGTGATTCTCCTGCATTTAAGCCATGCAAATTTAAAAAGGCAAAACGTTCTCGTTTAAGTTTTTGAACTGGGAACCCTATCGCATCAAACATGCGTCGAACTTGACGATTCTTTCCTTCATGGATAGTAATTTCGATAATGGCTTTGTTGGTCTTCTTATCTGAAGAAAGCATTTTCACTCGAGCTGGAGCTGTCTTTCCATCTTCTAATTCAACACCACGTTCTAGAGGACGCAATTGTTCTTTTGTCGGTATTCCCTTAACACGAGCTACGTACGTTTTATCAATTTTGAATTTCGGATGTGTTAACATGTACGAAAAATCTCCATCATTTGTCATCAAGAGAAGTCCAGATGTTTCGTAATCTAAGCGACCAACTGGAAAGATTCTTTCGGGTACGAATGGAAATAAATCCGAAACCGTTTTTCTTCCTTTATCATCGGTTACTGCAGAAATAATTCCTCTAGGCTTGTACAACAAATAATATACTTTTTGTTCTTTTTCAAGTTTAACTCCTGAAACCTCAATCGTGTCCGATTCAGAAACTTTAGTTCCTAATTCTCTGACGACCTTTCCATTTACTTGCACTTTTCCTTCTAATATTAATTGTTCTGCTTTTCTTCTAGATGCTACACCTGCGTGGGCTAGCATTTTTTGTAATCTTTCCATGGTTTCACCTCATTGTAATTGCTTTCTTATGAAAGCTTTTTTAACTTTTAATGCTGTTTTTAATAAAAGGCTTTTTTAATATATACTGTTGATTTTCGTTGCAGGCGGACGCTTTCTACGGGCAGTCCCTTAGGCCAACAGGATGTTGGTCACGAAGGGGTTGCCACATGAGGTGGTGTCCATAGCCTTCGTTCCTTTATTCTCGCTGCGGGGTCTCACTTGGACTCGCTTTTCCCGCAGGAGTCGCCGCCTTTCGCTACAATCAACGAAATGATTTAAATAAAAAACACTATTTAACACAGCCTCTGTAGACAAAATGACAAAACTCCTTGGCCATCCCGTTCTTCCGCAGGTGTGTCTTAGATTTACCTACTCACAACAGACTCGTTTTACAGTATCTAATTAAAAAAAGTATGTCATACTTTCATCCAAATTAAAAGAAGACCACTTTAGAAAAAGCAGTCTTCATCTACGATTCCGCTCTATATGCACTTGTTGGGAATAAACAGATTTTCCATCTATTTGAACGGTCCATTGACCTGTTCGAACGCCATTACGTGATCGATTTAATAAGACAACATGTTGTACCTGTTCCTTGTCATTCACAATCAATTGAATAGGCTTATTTAGTCGAACAACTAAATCACCTGGTAAATTGTATGCACCTTCTTGAACTAATTGTACCATACTATATTCTTTAAACGCTCGATCAGCTAGCTGTTGATGAGATTTCCAATCATTTGAGTCATTAAGTGTCACAACAATAATTTCTTGCTTACCTTTTTTAAAGAAAGTAGCAAGTGTTCTGCCGGCTGCCTTTGTATACCCTGTCTTTCCTGAGATTGCTAAAGAATTTGATCGGACGAGCTTATGTTTATTTTCCCAGTGTACGCCATCTTTTCGATAATAATCCGTACTCATAATCTTTTTTAGCTGTTTATTTCCCATTGCAATCTTCAACATAAGAGCTGTGTCATAGGCAGTGGAAAGATGTTCATCATGATGAAGACCAGATGGATTTCTAAAAACAGTATGTTGAAGACCAGCTACTCTTGCTTTTTCATTCATCAAATCGACAAAGCCTTCTACTGAACCTCCAACATGTTCCGCTAGAGCCACTGCTGAATCATTACCAGATCTCAGCATAAGACCGTATAAAAGTTTTTCTATTTGCTGATTATCGCCAGCTTTTAAAAAAATAGAAGATCCTTCTTGCGTGGCTGCATTTGTTGAAATATGAGCTTCATCCTGAATATTCACTTCTTCTGTCGTAACATATGCTGTCCAAATTTTAGTTAAACTCGCAATGGGTGCTTGTTGATGAGCATTACTACCAAATAATAATCGACCCGTTTTTGCATCTATTACCGCATACGATGATCCATATGCTTCTGATTTTGGACTAACAAAAAGAAAAATAAGAACAAACATCATAAAAAAATAAAAGATTTTTTTCAAGCATGAACACCTTTCGTTATCTAATCTTGTTGATCTCCAAACGTTTCTTGAAACTTCGTCATAAACAAATCGGTTTGCTCATCATCTTCTAAAGTAACAACTTCATCTGGTAAGGGTGGCAACTCTTGCAAGTTCATTAAACCAAAGGCATTTAAAAATTCATTTGTCGTTCCATAAAGAATGGCTCTACCTGTTCCTTCCGCTCGACCTACTTCGTGAATTAATCCTTTTGCGACTAACGTATGTAATGGTCTTTCACTTTTAACACCCCTCAAATCTTCAACTTCGATTCTCGTGATAGGTTGTTTATAGGCAATGATTGCTAAAGTTTCTAGTGATGCCTGGGATAATGATTGATTAGTAGGGTTTTCTACCAATCTTTGAATAATCTCCGTGTTCTCTCTTTTAGAAATTAGTTGGTAGGTACCTGCTAATTCCTTGAGCTCAATCCCTCTTACCTCGGAATTTGCGTAATCTTTTTGTAAAGCTTCAATGGCTTCTAAGAGATCCTTCGAATGAGTTTCAGTAATTATTTCTAATTGTTTAATTGTAAGTCCGTCATCGCCTGTAACGAAAAGAAGACTCTCAATTTTACTCATCAATTTTTTCAAGAGACTCATCCTCCCATTTTTCAATCAATAATTGTACGTGTAAATCTTCAAAGTTTTTTTGTTGACTAACTGAAATGCACTGACGCTTCATTAATTCTAAAATAGATAAAAATGTAACGACCAATGTAGCCTTATCGTCTACAGGGAAAAGTTCGCTAAACGAGCAACTCCCACCTCTCGTTTTAAGCGTTAGAAAGACAGAATGCATCTGATCTTTTACAGATAATTCTTGTCTTGCAATCTTAGTTGAAAGT
>JBEVEQ010000160.1:0-3028 GCA_040512715.1 Paenisporosarcina sp.
GATTCAGAAACCGGTTTTAATCCAAAAAAACCAGTTAAAGTGCGAGCAGAACCATTTAAGAATTTTATAACTGGATACATGATGCGATAAAACCAAATTAATGGTTTTGCTGTAAATAACGCAACTTGTTCCGCTTTTTGAATAGCTAACGTTTTCGGTGCTAATTCACCGACAACTACGTGCAAGAATGTAACCGTTGAGAATGCAATGCCGTATGAAAAAAAGTTAGACATACTATCGCTAAGAGCAAAACGTTCAAATAAAGGATGTAAAATACGTTCAACTGTCGGTTCACCGAGTAAACCAAGGCCAAGTGCAGTCATGGTAATACCAAGCTGGCAGGCAGACAAATATTCATCTAAATTTGAAATTACTCGTTTTGCGGGTATAGCGCGTTTATTTCCTTCCGCAATCAACTGGTCAATGCGGGTTGTTCTCACTTTTACAATAGCAAACTCACTTGCAACGAAGAATGCCGTAAAGGCGATTAAGACAGCAAATGCTGTCAATCGTATGGCTATGTCCAAAGAATTCCTTTGTTCCAGACCCGAATGAGGGGGAGAACAAAGTGTACACCTCCTGTTTTTTCTGAAAAATAGTTAATACTTATAATAATAAAATACTCAAGAGAAAAAAACAAATAATACTTTTTCAGCAAGATATCCCTTTATCCTTATTCATATCTTTACTATCATATAAGGAGAAGCTTATGTATAAAGGGGATCAAAGGAATGGCATCCAAAAAAAGAAACAAGTATTTAGAAATATTAGCAGCTTCAACTAAACTAGGCTTGACCTCATTTGGTGGTCCTGCCGCACACATTGGTTATTTTAGAGAAGAATATGTAGAAAAAAGAAAATGGTTAGATGATAAACTGTACGCTGATTTAGTGGCGTTATGTCAATTCCTACCGGGTCCTGCAAGCTCTCAAGTGGGTATATCCATCGGTATGCTTCGCGGAGGATTACTAGGGGGATTGTTATCTTGGTTTGGGTTTACGATACCATCCGTTCTTTTATTAATGGCATTTGCTTGGGTCATCATGGAAACAGGTTCATTTGAAAGCGGTTGGATCCAAGGCTTAAAAATCGTTGCAGTTGCAGTTGTTGCACATGCGCTTATGGGAATGAGTAAATCCTTAACCCCTGACAGACCACGAATAACTGTGGCGATAATTGCAGCAGCAGCAACCTTATTAATACCTACTGCCTGGGGACAAATCTTGATTATCATATTGGCAGGATTATTCGGCATTCTGTATTATCAAAATGAAAAGGCACCAGAGGCTGTATATATGCCTTTGCAGTTTGGCAAAAGGACTGGGATTGTAGCGTGGATTCTGTTTTTTTCTTTACTTATCTTATTACCTATATTTAGACCGTTTGTACAAGAAACATGGTACGCCATTTTCGATATCTTTTATCGTGTTGGTTCCATTGTGTTTGGTGGAGGGCATGTAGTTCTTCCCCTGCTCGAAAGGGAAGTTGTTCCTGCCTGGATGTCTGCAGAAGCCTTTATCGCTGGTTACGGGGCTGCACAAGCCGTTCCAGGACCGCTGTTTACGTTATCGGGTTATCTTGGACAACTCATGGGAAGTTTCTCTGGAGCGGCAATTGCTGTCGTAGCGATGTTCCTCCCATCGTTTTTACTAGTCATAGGAACCTTGCCGTTTTGGGCGATTATTCGAACGAAGCCAAGAATTCAAGCCGCTTTAAAAGGGTTGAATGCTGCTGTAGTGGGCATTTTACTTGCAGCATTATATGATCCTGTATTTACAAGTGCAGTTCACGACCCCGTCGATTTTGTCATTGTGCTGATCTCGTTCACTCTGTTAGTATTTTATAAACTATCACCTTGGATTGTTGTGATTATTACGGCTATTCTAGGTGCATTGAGCTTTGCCATATTTGGCTAAAAAGGAGATTTGACCTTGGATACAATGTTGCAATATGCAAAGGATATGGATCAGCACGATCAGATGAGTTCATTTAAATCTGAATTTTATTTACCTGAAAATCAAATCTATATGGATGGTAATTCTTTAGGGTTGATGTCTAAGCGTTCAGAAAAAACATTAACTCAATTAATGATAAGTTGGCGTGAAAAAGGAATTGATGGCTGGACAGAAGGTGAAGAGCCTTGGTTTACATATCCGGAGAAGCTGAGTGAACGAGTGGCAAAAGTAGTTGGTGCTCGTGGGAATGAAGTGATGGTGACAGGTTCGATTACCGTTAACATTCATCAAATGCTATCGACTCTATTTCATCCCTCGCCTGATAGGTCATTCATTGTCGTAGATGAACTGAATTTCCCATCTGACATTTATGCGGTAGAAAGTCACTTGAAACTTCGTGGACTTGATCCTGCTATATACATGCGAAAAGTGAAAAGCGAAGATGGTTACACATTGACATTAGAATCAATTGAGGAAATGTTAACAGAGGATGTAGCGATTTTATTGTTGCCATCCGTCTTATATAGAAGTGGGCAGTTGTTAGATATGAAGGAAATAACCGAAATGGCTCATAAAAAAGGTATATTAGTAGGATTTGACTTGGCTCATTCAGCTGGATCAGTTCCTCATCAATTACATAATGATAAAGTAGACTTTGCTATTTGGTGTCACTATAAATATATGAACAGTGGTCCTGGCGGGACTGGCGGACTCTTTATTCATGAACGGCATCATCATGAATTGCCTGGATTAGCCGGATGGTTTGGCTCTGATAAATCGAAACAGTTTGATATGTCACATTCCTTTACAAAAGCAGAGGGAGCGGGTGCATACCAAATTGGCACGCCGAATTTGTTTAGTACAGCTCCACTTAGTGGCAGTGTTGAATTGTTTGAAGAAGCTGGAATGGAAGCGATTCGTAAAAAATCCTTAGCGTTGACACAGTATTTACGTGATTTAGTGAAGATGGAGCTAAAGAGTTTCGGCTTTAAAGATGTGACTCCAATAGCGAATGAGGCACGTGGTGGGCATATCGCTTTAGCGCATCCAGAAGCGGCGCGTATTTGTAAAGC
>JBEVEQ010000248.1:0-4117 GCA_040512715.1 Paenisporosarcina sp.
CGTGGAGAATATATGTGGGTTTTCAAAATTTTAGAAAGAGCAATCGCCGAAGCAAAAGCTGCCGGTTGGTTAGGAAAAAATATATTAGGAACAGGTTACGATTTAGAATTACATGTTCACTGTGGAGCCGGAGCTTATATCTGTGGTGAAGAAACTGCACTTATTGAATCTTTGGAAGGTAAAAGAGGAAACCCTCGTATCAAACCACCATTTCCAGCGGTTTCAGGACTTTGGGCAAATCCAACAGTAGTTAACAATGTTGAAACTATCGCAGCTGTGCCTTGGATTATCAACAACTCTGGAGATGATTACGCAAAAATCGGAATTGGACGTTCAACTGGAACTAAATTAATTTCTGCTTCGGGACACATTAAAAATCCAGGAGTTTATGAAATTGAATTAGGATTAAGTGTTGACGAATTCATGAATTCTGATGAGTATTTAGGTGGAATGTCTTCTAGCAGACCTTTGAAAGCGTTTGTTCCAGGAGGATCTTCAGTGCCAATTTTACCTGCAGAATTGATTTTCAAAACAGCAAACGGCGAAGACCGATTAATGACTTACGAATCTTTAAGTGATGGTGGTTTTGCTACCGGGTCTATGTTAGGTTCTGGAGGATTTATCGTGTATAATGATACTGCTTGTGTAGTAAGAAATACTTGGAATTTTGCACGTTTTTACCACCACGAATCTTGTGGGCAATGTACACCTTGCCGCGAAGGAACTGGTTGGTTGGAAAAAATCTTGTGGAGAATTGAAAACGGTCAGGGCCGTGAAGAAGATATCGAATTATTGTGGAGTATTCAAAGTAAAATCGAGGGTAACACAATTTGCCCACTTGGCGACGCAGCTTCTTGGCCAGTAGCAGCAGCGATCCGTCACTTTAGAGATGAATTTGAGTACCACGTTCGTTTCCCTGAAAAAATTAAACACAGAGATCACTTTGTTGCTGAACCTTTTTCGCAAGTGAAACATTTGGTAGGCGGTAAAGTAATCATATAAAGAAATATATAAAGCAGAAAGTTATAAAGTTAATAATATAAAAAGGACAGCAAATCTTTTTAAATATTCCGACTTTCAACATTCAAATCAATAAGAGATGAAAGTAACCATAGACGGTCAAAGTATAGACGTAGAGCCAGGAACAACGATCCTGCAGGCTGCACGTATGATTGGTGGAGATTTGGTACCGCCAGCCATGTGCTATTACTCAAAATTAAAAGGCAGCGGCGGAAAATGTCGTTGTTGTTTAGTTGAAGTTTCTAAAGGTAGTGAAGCTGACCCTAGACCAATGCCAAAATTAATGGCATCTTGTGTAACAGGATGTATGGACGGAATGGAAGTAAACAGTAAATCTTCTGACAGAGTAACGGAAGCCCGTAAATCTGTAACAGAATTTTTATTGATCAATCACCCGCTTGACTGTCCGGTTTGTGATCAGGCCGGAGAATGTGATCTTCAAAATTTAAGTTTTGAACACGGAAATCCAAAATCACGTTTTATTGAAGAAAAAAGAACATTTGAACCAGAAGATATTGGTCCAAATATTCAACTACATATGAACCGTTGTATTCTATGCCAAAGATGTGTACAAGTTGCAGATCAATTGACAGACAACAGAGTTCACGGAGTATTAGATCGTGGAGACCACGCGAATATTTCAACAGGAATCTCAAAAGCTATTGATAATGAATTCTCTGGAAATATGATTGACGTTTGCCCGGTTGGAGCACTAACAGATAAAACTTTCCGTTTCAAATCAAGAGTTTGGTTCAACAAACCTTACAATGCACACAGAGAATGTACAACTCCGGGATGTTGTGGAAAAACTACAGTTTGGATGTTTGGAGGAGAAATTCAACGTGTAACGGGTCGTAAAGACGAGTATCATGAAGTAGAAGAATTCATCTGTAATTCTTGTCGTTTTGATCACAAAAACGTAAATGATTGGGTTATTGAAGGACCAAGAGAATTTGAAAAAGATTCTGTTATCAACCAAAATAACTACACTCAAAAATTAGAAAAAGTAGAAATCGACACAGAGAAAACTATCCTTATGGGTAGAGATATCGACCGTAAAAAAATTAGTATGGCTGAAATTCCATTAAACACTAACAACAAAATTTCTTAATGATGGTAGATGGTGCGTTTATTATAGAAAAAAGCGTTGTAATTGTTGTGGTGTTTGCCGTAACAATGATCATGGCAATGTATTCTACATGGGCTGAACGTAAAGTCGCAGCTTTCCTACAGGATCGTGTTGGGCCTAACCGTGCTGGTTGGGGTGGATTATTACAACCACTTGCTGATGGTATGAAATTATTCTCAAAAGAAGAATTTTTCCCAAATACACCTAATAGATTTTTATTCATTGTTGGTCCGGCAATTGCCATGAGTACGGCTTTAATGACCAGTGCTGTAATTCCATGGGGAGACAGACTGCATGTTTTTGGACGTGATGTTCTTTTACAAGCTACAGATGTAAATATAGCTTTATTATATGTTTTCGGAGTAATTTCTGTTGGAGTTTACGGAATCATGATTGGTGGATGGGCTTCAAACAATAAATTCTCTTTGATGGGAGCTGTTCGTGCCGCCTCGCAAATGGTTTCTTATGAAGTTGCTATGGGATTATCAATGATTGCATTATTGATGATGACCGGAACTTTAAGCTTAAAAGAAATTTCTGAGCAACAAGCAGGAATGAACTGGAATGTTTTTTACCAGCCTTTATCTTTCTTGATTTTCCTGATTTGTGCTTTCGCAGAAACAAATAGAACGCCTTTTGACTTAGCAGAATGTGAGTCTGAGTTGATTGGTGGATATCATACTGAATACTCATCGATGAAAATGGGATTCTACTTATTTGCTGAATATGCGAATATGTTTATTTCAGCTACTATTATATCAGTGTTGTTTTTTGGAGGATACAATTATCCTGGAATGCAATGGATGGTAGAAAATGTAGGTGTAAATACAGCTAATATTTTAGGAATCGCGGTACTATTTGCCAAAATCTGTTTCTGGATCTTTTTCTATATGTGGGTTCGTTGGACCATTCCAAGATTCAGATATGACCAATTAATGAACTTAGGTTGGAGAATCTTAATTCCGCTTTCGATCCTTAATATCATGATTACAGGAGTTGTAATTCTAAGACATGATATCGCAGCATACTTCGGGTTTTAATACCTGAGTGCACTAGCCTCGATAGAAGCGGCATCCTTTTATGGTGGTCCCGAAGCCTCGGGAATAATAAAAGATGAAGTGGAAAACAGGATTAGATTCAAATTAAAAATAAAATAGATTTTAGATTTGATTTAACTATCAAATTGTGAATTGTAAATCATACATTAAAAATGTCAATAGAAACTATATCATTATCGGGTAGAAAAAAGATGGTCTCGAACAAAGAGATGACTTTTTGGGAGCGATTGTATCTTGTGGCGATTGTGAAAGGATTGTTTATTACACTTAAACACCTTTTCAGAAAAAAAGTAACCATTCATTACCCAGAACAAGTACGTGAAATGAGCCCGGTTTATCGTGGTCAACACCAGTTGAAACGTGATGAACAAGGTCGCGAAAATTGTACTGCCTGCGGTTTATGTGCTTTATCTTGCCCTGCAGAAGCGATCACTATGAAAGCAGCTGAGCGCAAACCTGATGAAAAACATTTATACAGAGAAGAAAAATACGCTGAGATTTATGAAATCAATATGTTGCGTTGTATTTTCTGTGGTCTTTGTGAAGAGGCTTGTCCGAAAGATGCCATTTATTTGACAACTTCAAAAGTTTTGGTTCCTTCTAGTTATGAAAGAGAAGATTTCATTTTTGGAAAAGACAGATTAGTGATGCCTCTTGACGTGGCTATCAAAAATGCTCAACTTAATAATGCTAACTAAATGATACATATTCCTGATTTTGCACACGCAACAACTGTACAAGTTATATTTTGTTTCTTAGCGTTTATTACGGTGATTACCGCATTTTTGACCATTTTTAGTAGAAATCCAATTCATAGTGCTATCTATTTAGTGATTTGTTTCTTTTCGATTGCTGGTCATTATTTATTATTAAACTCTCAATTTTTGGCTATCGTACATATTATAGTCTA
>JBEVEQ010000272.1:0-3222 GCA_040512715.1 Paenisporosarcina sp.
GCAATAGACTGACGCTCTGAAATCATTCGCGTATAAACAGACTGCTCATTTTCAGGTGGAAGATCTGTTCGTTTCATTCGCACATCTATCACTTCAATTCCATATTTATCTTTTGCTAATAATTCATTCACTCTCTCGGTAACACGATCATTTAAACTTCCTCGAGACGTATTTTCATCATTAATAATTTCATCATAAGCGAGTTGGCCTAATTCAGTTCGGACAACAGAGTAAATGAATTCTTCCATACGTCCTTCTGCATTTAACATATTTCCGGCATTTGTAATCATCATTTTCGGATCGGTAATACGCCATACTGCATAGTTATCAATAATAATTCGCTTTTTATCCTTCGTATTAATTTCTGCCTCTGAGACATCATAAGTCATTTGATAGCGAGGCAAAGAAGTGACACTTTGCAAAAATGGAACTTTCATATAAATACCGGGTGTTTGTCGAATATCTTTCACTTCACCAAATTGGCGAACGACACGGTATTCATTTTCTTTAACCACATATATATTTGCAAATAGAATAACGAGTGCTGCAAAAATAATTGTAAGGATCATAATTGATTTAAAATACTTTTTAATATCAATCGGCTCTTTCGTTTTTGGAACCTTTTTATTTTTATTAAATTGCTCATTAAATTTTTGTTCAAGTGAACTAAATGGATTATGGTTATTCTGATTCATTAATTTCCGCCTCCTTCTGTTGCAACTGGTGGCACTTGCGTCGGTTGTTGCAATGGTAAATATTTCACCGTTTCTCCGGAGTCATTCATGATGTAAATTTGTGCATTCGGTAATACAGATTCAAGCGTTTCAATGACTAAACGCTGTCTCGTAATCTCTTGATTGTTTTTATATTCGGCATATAATTTATCAAATACTGCAACCTCACCAATAGCTTGTTCAATCCTAGCCGTTCGCTGCCCCTCCGCTCTAGATTTAATTGCTGAAATTTCACCTATTGCTTCACTCTCACGTTGATTCTTATATTTATCAGCTTCATTTGTTTTTGTGTTTTTTGTCTCACGTGCATCGGTAACTGCAGTAAACGCAGAGCGAACTTCGGCATTCGGTAATTCAACATCTTGAAGTTTAACACCTAGTATAGTAATTCCAATATCATATTTTTCGATAAGTGACGCAAGTAAATCACGTGTTTCTGCTTCAATTTCGGCTTTACCTGAAGTTAATGCTTCATCAATTAATGAGCTCCCGATTATTGAACGGATTGACGCTGATGTAGCATCATGTAGGATTTCTTGAGGTGCTTCCGCATTAAATAAATATTTCCCTGGATCAGTAATTTTCCATTGTACAACTAAATCGGTTAACACAATGTTTTCATCACCAGTGATCATTTTCGTTTCATTGTCATACGATTCAATTTCACCATCTTTTGTTTGTTTATAGCCAAACTGCAGACTGAAGGTTTCCTTGGAAAGGATTTTAGCTTTTTGCATTGGCCAAGGTAGTTTAAAATGCAATCCTGGCTCTAGGATTGGAGCTTCAGCTTTACCAAAAGTAATAACAACTGCTTGTTCAGATTCATCCACAGTATACCAAGATGTAAAAATAGCAATTAATGCAATAACTCCAAGTATCGATAAAGACACAATAGATAATATTCGTTTAACACTCATAGTAATTTCCCTCTTTTCTATTCTTCTATAGTTTTACGATTATCTTTTACTATGGTTTCAATAAATCGAATAAAATGTACTACTGGTTTAATCATACTTTATTTTCAATATGACTTTATTAAATTTTCTTATTGAATTAATTTGAAATAAAAAAAGAAAAAGCCCTCAACAGAGAGCTCTTTCTTTTGCCAAATGCGGTATAGGGGGTTTCATAAATATCTTATCAAATCAATATGAATCCACTATGAAGATATTGTAAATAACATGTTAAGTTGTTTGTTTCTTTGGAATTGAAATTTCAAAAGCTGTCCCATTTCCAATTGAACTTTTTACCGTAATTTTTCCATGATGGGCTTCCACCAAGTGTTTGACGATGGCTAGCCCAAGGCCAGTTCCCCCCGAATTACGGCTTCTTGCACGATCTATTCGATAAAACCTTTCAAAAATACGGGGAATTTCGCTATCTTCAATACCAATTCCTTCATCTTGAATGAGCATAATCCCATGTGTTTCTGATTCAAATAACTTCATTGAAATTGTAGTGTTTTCAGGAGAATAGGTGATAGCATTCGTTAATAAGTTCATAATTACTTGAATTAAACGATTAAAATCCCCTTCCACATAAATATCTTGTTCAAAGTTACAATGTAAATCCATACCTTTTTCGTCTAATCTTGGTCCAGTCATTTCAGCTGCTCTAACCATTACTTCTTTTAAATTAATGACTAAATGCTCTACCGAAAATCCGTGTTGTTCAATCTTCGATAACTCTAATAAATCTTCAATGAGATCTTGTAGTCGATTGCTTTCTTTATAAATAATTTCTAAAAATGAGTTCAGTGTTTTTTCATCTTTTAAAGCACCATCTAATAGAGTTTCTGTGAATCCTTTAATCGATGTGATTGGTGTACGCAATTCATGTGACACATTTGCCACAAAGTCTTTACGTATTTGCTCAAGACGCACTAAATCCGTAATATCATGCATAACAATTACTACTCCTAACCATCTGCCATACTCGCCAATGACAGGGGCTCCGTACACTTCCATATGTCTTTGATCTTGAAAGAAGGTGAGTCTCAGTTGCTTTCTAATGGAGGATTCAGTCAGAAAGACATAATCGATTAAGTCTTCTAACTCTTTTGGTAACCCTACTCCTTTAAAAGAATGATTTTCGACATCCTTTAAACTCCTTGAAAACTGAACAAGAAACGATTTATTAACGATAGTGACTCGACCATCTCGGCCAATCATTAATAAAGCACTTCCCATATTTTCAATTAAAGTCTTTAATCGTTCTTTTTCAATTTCTCGTGTTTTTGAAATATCTTGTAGATTTCTCGCTAAAATATTTATGGATGTACTCAAATGTACAGAATTACTCGTTTCATCTTCAAATGCTCGAGCACGATAATTACCTTTTGCTAATTCAATCGCTACCTCAGTCACATTATCAATAGGTTGTGCATATTTTTTGGCCATTCGAACTGTGAAAATGAGCATCAATAGAAATGTACCAAATAAAACGGCACTTATTATTAACCATAAATTTTGACGTATTTCATTAAATT
>JBEVEQ010000037.1:0-3742 GCA_040512715.1 Paenisporosarcina sp.
TTTTGTATATTAAACTAGACTCGAGTTCCTAAAAATAGACAATTAGAATAAAAATGTCCACTTATGCAAGAGGAGGTTAAGATGGATCATTATCTTTTAACATTATGGAATGTTGTTGACTCAGGTGAAGTTAAACAGAAGGAAATTGCAGAGGTTCTTCAATTAAGTTCTAAACAAACAACTCGCTACATCCAAAAATGGGTTACTGAAGGCTGGCTAACCTTTACACCTGGTAAAGGTCGCGGAAATATATCGAGACTACATTGGTTGAAGGATGTAGAAGAAGTATTAGAAGAACAGCTTATGAAGTTGATTGAAATTGAACCCATTGAAACGAGTAGTAAATATCTTTTATTCGATTGGTCAAAAGACAGCAAACTTCGCTTAATGAATAAATTCAGTTCAAGACTAGGTTACGTCCAAAGTGCAAATGCAATAGACAAGCTCATTATTCCAAGACGTTATCCCCTACTCACCATGCATCCTTTAAAGGCGGCGGAAGTACATAGCGCAAATATGGTGGCGAACGTGTTTAATCGATTAGTCACTGTCGATGATCAAGGCGTCATCTATCCGGAACTAGCTCACAGTTGGGATGAATCCAAAACAGAGTTAAGACTTTACTTAAAGAAAGATGTTAATTTTCATGATGGTTCGATTTTATTAGCTGAAGATGTTGTTGATTGTTTAGAAAAGCTTCGCAAGGACGCTCATTTTAAAGAGCTGTGGCAACCTATTCAAGAAATTAAGGTTATTGCTCCATTAGTAATAGATATTTGTTTTCCGGATGGTTGTAGCTATGCCCTACAAATGATTGGAACGTTGAATGCGAGTATTTACAAAGAAAGTAAAGATCAGCTTTTAGGAACAGGCGCCTTTTACGCTGAAAATAGCCATGATTTAAAAACGACTTTATTTGCATTTAAAGATTATTTTCAAGAAAGACCATTACTAGATGAAGTGGAATTTGTGCAAGTACCTAAGGATTTCGATATCGTATACCGCTCTTCTACTCAAGAGGATGTAAAAGATACATTTGAAGTTGAAAGTGATTCAGGGTTTGGCGTTGTCATCATGAATACTTTCCGCAACACTGACATTCAACGAAAAGAAGTAAGAGATTATATACATTATGTGATTTCAAAGCACCGCCATGATATTGGTCGTGTATCTTCTCGAGCATTGCCAAACCATAAAAGCTGTCTGTTTGGACAGGACCAACACTATGTTGTTCCTCTAGTAAAACGTCCTAAGTTTACTGGAACACTTATTATGAAACTCGTAGGGTACACAGAAAACACAACTCAATGGCTAAAAGAAATATTTGAGTCTGAGGGGATCCCCGTTGAAATAAAATGGGTATCATTCGCAGATACCATAACCAATAGCGAAAAGAACCAACAAGTGGATTTGTTCATTCATGGCGAAGTTTTCGAGTTGAATCAAAACTTTTCTTTTTACCACTTTTTAAAAAATGGCTACTCCCCTTTAGCGAAAATATTTAAAACAAATAACATATTGACCAATTATATGAATGAATATGCCCGTACCCCATTCAATGAATGGACCGATTTAAATTTAAAGGTTGAAAGAGCGTTACTAGAATCATCTATTATGATTCCGCTTTATTATGAAAAACGTCAAATCCCATTTTCAACAGATTTAATGAACATTAATATTAAGCATTTTGGCTATGTAGACTTTTCTAAATTGTGGGTACGTCCGGAAATCAAGTAAATATGAATCGATCACTCTTTCAATAAAAACTTTTTCTATATAGAATACATTCCTTCTATATGCTATCTTTATAAAGTTCCATGGTACAAGGAGGAATTGAACTGAAACTTGAAATCGTCTCATTATATTTAATCTATTTTTCGTTACTAACCGTTGTAATTTACGCATTTTATTTAAATAAAAAATCTTCTAAAGAGTTTACGCCTAATAAGATTGAAGAGTTTAATGATCGTATGCTTCAAACATTTTTGATGACACATGGGGGAAACCATATTTCTCATCTTATTTTTTTAAAAGACAAACAGCTCTTCTGGTCAAAAGACCAAAAAGTGCTGATTGCATATAAAATAACTTTTAATCGAGCGATTGTTTTAGGAGATCCAATTGGAGAAAGTTCATTTTTCCAAGAGGCAATCAATGAATTTTTCAAAGATTGTAAGAGAAAAGGCTTAAAGCCTCTTTTCTATCAAATAAGTCCTACACATATGCATCTATACCAAGAGAGTGGCTATCGCTTGATGAAATTGGGCGAAGAAGGAAAGGTTACTCTTCCTACTTATACTCTTGAAGGTAAACAAGGAGCGAAATTAAGAACAACATCCAATAAATTTTCTCGACTCGGTTATACATTTCGTGTTGTAACGCCTCCATATTCAGATGCATTTCTTGAAGAACTAACAGTCGTTTCCAACTCTTGGCTAGGTAATCAAAAAGAGAAAGGTTTTTCCGTTGTATCGTTTAGTAAGGAATATGTAGAACGTTTTCCTGTTGCACTAGTCTATGATTCCAATGGACAGGCAGTGGCATTTGTGACTTTAGCATCTGATTATAGAAAGACCTTAATTATTGACCTTATGCGAAAAATTCCGAATTCTGAAAACGGGACAATGGATTTCTTATTTATTCATATCATGAAGTGGGCAAAGAATCATGATTATTTAAGCTGTAGCTTAGGTATGGCACCTTTAGCGAATGTCGGAAATACAAAGGATTCTCTATTGAGTGAAAAGTTGATTCACTTTATGTCTTCCTATAGAAAGTCTTCCTATAATATCAAAGGGTTGAAAGAATTCAAGAGTAAATTTGCTAGTGTGTGGGAACCAAAGTATTTGGCGTATAAAGGGACCTTTCTGCCAATTGCTCTACTACAGATCTATTTAGTAATTCATAAAACACCCGTTACTCAACCTATCTTTGTTAATAAAATTAAGCTTCTCTTAAAAAGAGCTGGATAAAACAAAAGGCATCTTAGGATTTAAAGTCCCTAAGATGCCTTTATCTAAATTCACTAAATAATTTAATTCACATCAAAACCATTAACTCTTACTTCACGATCAGGTTTTGCAGCATCTAACATTAAGAATATTGCCGTTAGGATATGCATGATCATTCCTACAAATGGAATCCATGCGATACAAGAAGTCACAATACCAAGGATACTGCCTGTTGTTGAACCCCCATCTTTCTTCGTTAAAACAAGTGTTACAATATGCAACGCAAGCATAATTACTAATGGTACCCATAAAAATCCAATAACGATAGTTGCGCCTAAAATCGGAATTCCTAAAATTGCTTCCATTCCACCTGTAACCCATTTCAAAATTTTTGAAACTGACATTCTCAACATCCCCATCCACTTAATTGTCATTTGTATAATTCTTATTTACTATATCACTTCTTGAATGTACTGAATATATGATACAGTATATTCGAACAAAAACAGCTTTATTAAGATATGTATATGCAGGGTAATTCATCAGAAAACTACAGGACACATTTTACTTTACGCTCCATTAAACATCTAAAATAGTTGATAGTTGTTTTAATAGAAATTTGATTTAGTCATTAAATAGTTAAGAACATCATCTATATAATTTTCTAAAGGCATGCTTGAATCCACTCTCAAACATTCATGTCCCAAGGGTTTTTTGCTATTATTCACCCATTCATTAAAAGCTTCTTCGGAGGCAATGTTTTCAATTTGACTCACCATTCGTTCTCTATT
>JBEVEQ010000291.1:0-5688 GCA_040512715.1 Paenisporosarcina sp.
TTGGTTCAGACGCACATTGTGCAGATGACTTGCACCAATATTACGAAGATGTTTATACTACATAAAAATAGCATTTAGATGAGGTGAACCTATGTTTACAAAAACTGCATATGCAGGAAATACAGTAGAGCAATACAACATGCTAGGGAAACAACTTGATGCCTTATTAGAAGGTGAAAAAAATCAAGTAGCTAATTTAAGTAATGCATCCGCATTATTGAATCAATTTTTAGATCGAATTAACTGGGTAGGATTTTATTTAATGGAAGAAGGAGAACTTGTGTTGGGTCCTTTTCAAGGACTTCCAGCCTGTGTCCGAATTCCTGTAGGTCGTGGTGTATGCGGAACCACTGTCGCAAAAAAAGAAACAATCGTAGTAGCTGATGTCCATGCTTTCCCTGGTCATATTGCCTGTGACGCGGCATCCCAGTCGGAAATTGTGCTTCCTTTAATTAAAAATGGAGAAGTTATTGGTGTTCTCGATATCGATAGCCCTGAAAAAGATAGATTCTCAACTGAAGATCAAGCTGGTTTAGAAAGTTTCGTTCAAGTTTTAATGAAACATATATAAAAGAAAGAGGTGATACGAAAAATCACCTCATAGACTGTAAACAAACTCTGAAGTTTAGAGAGTTTTTTGCAGTCTTTTTTTATATTTAAGCTCATTTAAACTATACTGTTAATTTTCTTTACAAAGCACTTTCATGTTTCGAACTAGCGTAGCGATGCAACGTTCTTTCATGTTTCGAAGCTAGCAAAGCGATGCAACGTTCTTTCATGTTTCGAAGCTAGTAAAGCGATGCAGAAACAGAAACAGAAACAGGAACAGAACCAGACGGACGCTTTCCGCGGGCGGTCCGTTAGCCTCTTTAGGCAACAGGATGTTGGTCACGAAGACGTTGCGCTCGCGAGGTGGCGACCTTAGTCTTCGTTCCTTTAAGCTCGCTGTGGGGTCTCACTAGGACACGCTAATCCCGCTGGAGTCGCCGTCTTTCACTTCAATCACCAAAACGTACAGTAATGTAGAACCTTCTTACTAATATGTGATATGGAGTATTTTTAGGTTACTCTAGTAGTCGGCATTCGTTCTTGAACGTTCTTAAATGCCTGTTTTAAATCATCAATCAAATCTTCTGGATGCTCTAATCCAACTGAAACCCGAAGTAGCGAATCGCTAATACCCATTTTTTCTCGTTCAACTTCTGGAATAACTGAATGAGTCATAGTGGCTGGATGTTGAATCAAAGTTTCAGCATCTCCTAAACTAACAGCTATTTTTATGAGCTTAAGTGAATTCAAGAAGAGCTGTGCTGCCTCTTTCCCTCCTCGAATTGTAAAGGAAATTAATCCTCCACCAGCTCTCATTTGTTTTATTGCAATATGATATTGTGGATGTGATTCGTCAAAAGGATAATATATAGTTTCTACAAGTGGTTCGTTTTTTAGATATGATAATAGAACTCCTGCATTTTCTGTATGTCGATCCATTCGAACATGCAAAGTTTTAAGACCTCTAATTAATAACCATGCATCAAACGGAGAGATTATTCCCCCTACATCCTTTTGAACGGTCATTCTTAACTTCATCATGTCGTCAGCATCATTTCCAACAAGCACGCCAGCTATGACATCTCCGTGGCCATTAATATATTTTGTTGCACTATGCAAGACATAGTCAGCTCCCATTTCTAACGGGTTTTGTAGGAAGGGAGATGAAAATGTATTATCTACAATAACAGTAATACCATGTTTATTCGCTACTTTTATTACTTGAGATAAATCAACAATCTCCATTGTTGGATTAATTGGTGTCTCAATATAAATACAAGCCGTTTCTGGTCTAATCGCCGCCTCAATTTCTTCTTCGGTTTTCATCGCATGAAAACTATGGGATATATTGAATTTTTCCTCAAACATTTCAAGGAGTCCAAATGAACATCCATAAATTCCTCGTGAACACATAATATGATTACCCGACTTTACAACATGTAGCAATACAGCACTTACTGCGGCCATTCCCGATCCAAAAGCGAGAGCTCCTTTTCCGCTTTCAAGTTCCATCATACGTTCCTCTAACAAGTTCACGGTTGGATTGCCTAAACGAGAATAAATATTTCCAGCTTCTTCACCAGCAAATCGACGCTCTCCTTCCTCAGCACTTGAAAATGAAAAAGTGGAAGTTTGGTAGAGAGGAATTGTCAAACTATCATGATGGTTTTTAGAAACATACCCCTTGTGAATAACTGATGTTTCTTTTCGAACTTTTTTATTATGCATTTAACAGCACCCCTTCTTGATGTAAACGCTTTCAACCCATCTTATTCCATTTTACTTGAATCGTTTCTTTTTGCATAGGTGAAAAAAATTACAAAATAATAGATTCAATTTTGATACCAGCAACTTTCACTTTTAACCAATCTGGCAAGAAGCCTCGTACTAATTGGTCAGCAGGGTCTTGTCAGTCCGTTATTCAACGGGAAATTGTAGGATAAAGATTGTTGTTTTGCCAATCTTTGCGACGAAGCAGCGATGCAGAAACAGAGTTATAGAAGATTCACCACCTAACAACTTCATCGTAAAAAACCATATAAAAAAACGCCTCTATGAAGAGACGTTTGACTCAAATATACGTAGTTGATTTTTACCGTTTTTTTTGGCTTCATACAAAGCTGTGTCTGCCGCATGAAAAACATCATGAAATGCATCTTGAGCTGGATGTTGCCAACTTGCTAGACCTGATGAAATGGTAACTGGTGGATTTGTCATTTTTGGCACCATCTCTACTAAAGTCTGGCCAAGGTTCTTCCCTTCGTCTTGTGTAAAATGAGGTAAAAAAACAGCCAATTCCTCTCCACCCCATCTCGCGCCAATCCCTTTTCCCCCTATGGTTTGATCGAGAAGTTGTGCGATTTGCACTAATATTTTATCTCCAACTTGATGTCCGTAGGTATCATTTACTTGTTTAAAATTATCAATATCGAGCAATATAAAAACGCCAGATAGCTCTTTCTCAATTGCGTCTTCAACATACTGATCGAGGTAACTTCTTGCATATAGCTTAGTTAAATGATCACGATCAACCATATCTTGCAGTTGATCTCTTAGTTTGGAATTTGTAATGGCAAGCGTACAATGATGGATGAGGGATTGCATAAGTTTAAAGCTTTCAAAAGAAAAGAAATATGCTTCTTCATGAAGAACGAAGCAGTACCCAAAAATTTCTTGCTGATCAAAAAGTGGAACGGCCATTAAAGAATGGTATGGTACCTTTTCATCGGTGTGTTTGTTGAAATCAGCAATAAATAAAGAATCTCCTGACTTTTGGAAATGCTCGCTTATATGGCTAATATACATTTGTCCAGATTCAGATGCGATGAAATTCGGAGATAATGTAGTAATTTCCATTTCCTCACCATTTATAAAGACAAAACATGATTGCATAGGGTGAAATGATTTTGTCAGTTGCTTTTGCAGGAATTGTAGCATTTCTTCAAGTTTCAAATTCATATTCAATTTGTGGGAAGTTTCATTAATTAATTGCAAATCCGCAATTAATCTATGAGATTGATGGTATAGCTTAGCATTCTCCAAAGCATTACCTGATGTATTCGCCAACATACGTATGAAATCTTGTTGCCTATTTGAGAACAGATAATCTTCTGGTGTTTTTACCTGCAAAATTCCATATATTCCTTGTCTTCCTTTAATCGGTGCATTTAATATTCGACAGTTTAAATCACATGCATGTTCAACTGTGATTTCACCAGATACAAAAGCTTCTATCGCTGCCGGTCTTTCAGATAAATAGTCAAACAATTTTACACGAATTTTCATTTGACGATCTTGATCATTCGATAATACTAAATCCGTCTTGAAGGATGGAAACGCACTATTCATTGCGAGTAAAACACCTTCTAATATACGGTCGATGTCCATAGTTGAATGGAACATTTCGGTGACGTTAAATAATTCCCTATATTGTTTTTCTTGTTGAGCCACATAAATTTGTTTTTTTACATTCGATACTAAATAGGAAGAAATGGAAGAAAATTCTTCAATGTAATCAGAATTCGCAAAAGAATTCCATTGTTGAGTGGACTTCAATAACATTAATCCTTCTGGTGCGCCTTTACTGTTTTTAAATAGGATTGCCGCATCTAAAGAATGATCAACAGAAGAGTATTCTTTACTTAAATCTGCTACACAACTAGTAGAGAATGCGTAGCTAACTTGTTGCCAAGTTATCGATTCCATTTTCTTTTCTATTGAGTGATTATCGTTTAACGGTATAAATCGATCCATATCAAATAACATGAATTGACTTTCATGAACTCCAAAATATTTAGCTAACAGTTGGCTAAATAATTCAAACCATTCTGTTGCTGGAATATTTTTCAACCCATTTTCATTCCACAGATCAAGCATTTCCGATTTTATATGAATGATTGTTTCATCATGTTTCAACATAATTTCACCTATTTTTATGTAGAATTTTAAAAATTCTATGAATTACTAACTATCTATCAGTATACATTTAATGAGCCATTTTGACTATTAGAAAATCGATAAAATGGAAAATATTTTCATAGCTTTCTAATAAGGATTTTAATACAACTGCTTGACACCCATACTTTTTCTCGATACAATGGAGATTGTGTAAAATAAATGCAGCAGTTGTATGGATTTATGTGTATCATTTTATTCCTCCGATTTAAATCGGATGGGGTATCTCGTAACCCTTGGCTGCGAGGGCGAAGGTACATGAAAATAAAATGACAATAAGTTTGATACATCTGGTCTTATTTTACAACAAAATAAAACCACTTAAAGGAGGAGTCTCTCATGGCTCGTTATACAGGTCCAGCATGGAAACTGTCTCGTCGTCTTGGTTTATCACTAAGCGGCACAGGAAAAGAATTAGAGAAACGCCCTTACGCACCAGGACAACACGGTCCTAACCAACGTAAAAAAATGTCTGAATATGGTTTACAATTACAAGAAAAACAAAAACTTCGTCATATGTATGGTGTAAACGAACGTCAATTCCGTACACTATTTGATAAAGCTGCTAAAATGCCTGGTAAATCAGGTGAGAACTTCATGATTCTTCTTGATACTCGCCTTGATAACATCGTTTACCGTTTAGGTCTTGCACGCACTCGTCGTGGAGCTCGTCAATTAGTTAACCACGGTCACGTTATGGTCGATGGAAAACGCGTTGATATTCCTTCATACCGTCTGAAGCCAGGTCAAGAAATTTCTCTTCGTGAGAAATCTCAAAACCTTGATATCGTAAACGAGTCAATCGAAGTGAACAACTTTGTTCCTGATTACTTAACTTTCGATGCAGACAAAAAAGTTGGTACATTCGTTCGCAATCCAGAGCGTAGCGAATTACATGCTGAAATTAACGAAGCATTAATCGTTGAGTACTACTCACGTTAATTGAGATACTCTGCAAAGAGTAGTATTAAAAGCCCTAGAAACCTTGTTAATTCAAGGTTTTGGGGCTTTTTCTTTTTATTTAAGGATGCAAGATAAAGCATAGAAAAGCAGGTTATTGGGGCTAGTTTGGGGCTAAATTGGGGCTAATAAAAGAAATAAATGGCGGCGTATGTACAGAAATGTGTAAGTAATTTGAACAATTAAATAAGCATTGATACAAGACTGACTTAGATGGCTTCCACT
>JBEVEQ010000038.1:0-4239 GCA_040512715.1 Paenisporosarcina sp.
ATTTGTATACCCTCTTTTCAAAAAACGAAATTCCTATCTATTCTACTAGAAATGAACTTATATCACAACTGATTGAATTTTGCAAAGACTTTTTAACGTAAGAAGTTGTGTGTAGTATTTACAGAACAAGAGAAATTACACATTCGTTTTTCCGATTAGGCACATGACTTTATCAGCACAAAAACCTGGCCATTGCTGACCAGGTTTTATTGAAAGTATGTTCCTACTCCTTTGAATCCTTACTCTGACCCCAAATTTTTTCCCCTATTTTAGGAGCCATTTGAACTAAAAACATACCAATTAAGGCTGCTATCAATATATACATACCTGCAAAGATTTGAACGACTCCTGTTGCAAGGGCTGCAATGATAACAGAAAATTCACCACGTGGGGTAAGTATGAGACCCGTCTCAAAGGATTCACGTTTGTCCAATCCATACCATCTACCACCGTAGTATCCTACAATCATTTTCGCCAGTATTGACCAAATGACAATGACGATTAAAAGACCAAAGGCTGGCACTTCATCTGTAAATTCGAGTGTTAACCCAAAATTCAAGAAGAAGAAAGGAAGGAATAAATTGCGAACTGGCATGGAAACTTCAATTACCTTATCCTTAAAGTTCGTTTCAGCCATCATAATTCCAGCTAGAAAAGCACCAATGACTTCTGATAAATGTAAGTAGTAAGCAAAACCACCATACGAAATTGCCACTCCAAGTATAAATAAGACAAAATAGTCTTCATTCAAAAATCTTGTAATCACTTTATGTGCTTTCTTAAAGACAACTTTCCCGATCACAACTGCCCCAATAACTAACAGTGCTATCTTAAGAATAATGAACACAAAGTCCATTCCTTTAAAACCGTCCCCGCTTAACCCAATTAAAACTGTAATTAAAATAGGAGCTATTAGATCTTCAAATATGAGTAAGGCTAAAATAAATCCTGATTCTTTATTGTCTAGTTTGTTTTTATGTTCCAATAATTTCACTGTGATAGATGAACTCGTTGCATAAACAAGCCCCGCGATTAAGAGTGATGTAAAGAGGTCGTGTCCAAAAACCATGGATATTCCAAAAGTGACACCTATACCTAAAACGATGTCTAGTAAACTAGCCTTCCATACTTTACGTCCTTTGCGTACAAGTTCTCGAAATGTGAACTTCATTCCCAGTAAAAAGAATAAGACGATTAGTCCGATTTCACCTGCTATTTTAAACGCATCCGTATCGCCAAAATAGCCAGTTAATGAAAGTCCAGCTCCAACTAGTATGTAAATGACGATATCTGGAATACGCAATAATTTTATTCCAATGAAAGCCGCAACAAATAAAGCAAACAAAGTTAACCCTATGGCTAAAGGTAAATTCATCCCCATATCACATCCATTCACTTCTTTATAAAAGGAGTATACCCGTTTGAATGAAGATTACATAAATAAAACTCATTTAAATTACCAAAGCCTATATACGTGACTTTAATCATGCAATAAATTATTATAAATAGGTATAAATACATAAATACATGATAGGAGAAACCAATGAGTATATATGATTTTAATTTCGAAGCAACAAGCATGAATGGACAAGCTCAATCCTTGAAAAACTATAAAGGACAAGTAGTCATGATTGTAAATACAGCGAGCAAATGCGGTTTTACTTATCAATATGAAGATTTACAAAAGTTGTATGATCGATACAAAGAAAAAGGATTCGTCATTTTAGGCTTTCCATCGAATCATTTTGATAATCAAGAACCTGGAAATAATGATGAAATCGAAAGCTTCTGTAAGGTCAATTATGGTGTAAGTTTTCCGTTATTTGAAAAATTGAAAGTACGTGATGAAGGTGCACACCCTTTGTTCCAATATTTAACGGCTGTTAAACCATTTAAAGGCTTTAATCCCTTCCATCCGGTGACAAAACTTTTAAAATCTCTTATTGATGAAAAAGTTCCACATTATATGCATGGCGATTCAATCAAATGGAACTTCACAAAATTCTTATTGGATCGGGATGGGAATGTGATTCACCGTTTTGAAGCGACGACGGATACGATTAATATGGAAAAAGATATTGAACGACTTTTATAATCATAACGCTAAAGACCGTTTGGAGAATGAATCTTCCAAACGGTCCTTTTTATATTTCAATGAGTTTACTCTTCTCCAGCTTCTTTAAAAGCCATAGAAACCATCTCGAATTCTTCATCACTTTCAATAATCGATAATTCTTCTCCTTCTTCAACTCTTAAAAAGAAAACATCTATATCTTCCGTTGAATCGTCTTGAGTTTCTTCAGCAAAACCAACTGCCGCATATTCGATGCCATCGATACTTAGCGTTCCTAACACTTCGATCTCTTGTTCCTCATCATTTTCATCAAACAATGTAAAAATGTCGCCTACTTCAATTTTTCCCATTGGTTTTCCCCTCCTATAACTTGAACTTCATATGCTTACCATACCACTACATGATTTTTCAAAACATGAAATGATTGCATGTAAAAGTGTACGTTCATAAGTTGTTTTTTATAAGTCCATAATAGATGTTATAACAAACGGAAGGCAAATTTTTATAAGGAATGACCAATAGGTTTAAATATTCTTTAAATAGATAGCCTACGGCAAACAGAAGACTTACGATTCCTACGGTAATGATTTGGAGAGATCCATATTGTCCACCTTGCGAAGAGAAATCATTAGTAAATACACTTGTGAGTAACAACAAGATTCCTGCGATTCCAAGAAATAGTGAATATTTCTTCATGCTCTTTCGAATAAGTAAGTAAGCAGAAAGGAATACGAGGTAGAGAATACTCATCATCATTAATAGAGGATACAACGGTTGATATTTTAATGAATAAATAAAATAATCTAGTTGAAAAATGTCGGTTTTATTGATAACTTCTTCGTTAAGCATTCGAGAAAAAGGTATAGAGTATTTCCATTCCCATGGATTATTTACTAGTTCACTCCCTTCATACCAACTAGCCAATGTAGAAAGAACCAACACGATAATTATTATTGAATATTGAATCCAATACCTCACAAAACCATCTCCCTAAAAGCTATATAATTGTCAGACGATTTCCAGTAAACAAAGTTTCTGGAAATAAGAATAAACCGCTATTTGGTTTACCCAACAGCGGTTTAAAGAGATGGTTATTTTCGCTTAATTCATACTTCAAATTCTTTATTTCGTTACTGTAATACGTCCATTATCGGTACGCAACTTTATCAAATGTTTACCTTTACCGTAAGTTAGCCGTTTCGTTTTTTCACCAAAAATAGTAATCTTTCCGTTGTCTGACTTTGCATCCATTAATGCATTTTTCGGTTCGGTTTCAGTTTTTAATTCAATGCGTCCGTTGTCCGTTGATAAATCCATTGGCCACTTTATTTCATTTGTGATCAAGGAGATTCGCCCATTATCCGTAGAACCTATAATCTCACCTTCAACATTTTCCAAAACAATTCTTCCATTATCGGTTTCAACATGAACCGTTTTGGCTTTCACATTTTTCAACTGAATCTGTCCATTGTCCGTATCGAGCAAAATCCCTTCGGACTGTAAGTCTTCTAAATCGATGCGTCCATTGTCACTTACTACCTGGATTTTTCCATATTGTTTTTCCGGAACACTGAGTGTCAATTTTAAGTCATTAAAATTAAATCCAAACGAAAAGAAAAATCGATGTCTCTGTTTCAGTTGAACGGAAAGTGTATCTCCTTTTACTTCTACATCAAAATCGTATTTACTGTTTTTATTGGCATCTGTATATTCAATGGTTGCGACTGAACTTTTGGTCGGTACAATGACCACGCTGGCATTGTTTGTAGACACTTCAATATCTTCAAAAGAGGCGTGTTCTTGAATTGTCCGATTGTCGTTTTCGGAAATATCCTTTATTGTTTTAAACATGAACATCATCCCCCCTACCACCACTAGCAAAAGCACGATTAAAATCACCATTTTGTTTTTTAATAACATCAGGTCTCAGCTCCCTTTTCTTTTGCCTGCATTAAACGCAACCTGTATGAATTCATTGCCGTTTCTCCCAGTTGGTCGAGTAGATTATAATTAGCAAACGCCCCAATTACAGCTCCGATACCTGGTATCATTTGAAACATTTTGACTAAATCAATATAATCCCGATATTCCTGTTGGAAGTTCCGCCAGTCCATATCCGCAACCAGGCTTTTTTGCTGTTCCCAATTTTCAATGATAAACAATGT
>JBEVEQ010000315.1:0-4692 GCA_040512715.1 Paenisporosarcina sp.
GTATCACCGGCGATTGCTTCTCCATATCCTTCAACCCAGACTCGTGAGCCTAATGGAATCACTGAAGGGTCCACTGCAATTACTTTTTGATTCGGATTCGATCGTAAATCAATTCCTGTCGCTGTTGTACCTGAACATCCAGGACAATAAGCTGTATAGGCTGTTGCGGTAACAGTCATTTCTTTAGCAGAAGATGATATTGGAGCCGCTACTGGTGCTGTTTGAGCCGTACTTGTGGAGGTATTAGTAGGTGTAGGTGCTTCGGAAGTGTTTTTTGAGACACTTGCTGAAGCTACTTTCTTCCCATCAAGAATGAACTCGTCTCCAGGATGAATTAAATCACTAGATAAGTTGTTCAAACTCATTAACTCATTAACTGTCATATTGTTTTCTGTAGCGATTTTAGAGAGTGTATCACCTTTAACTACAATGTAGGTTTTGATGACATCTTCCACTTTAAGTTCTTGCGATGGATATATAAGAGTTGAATCTAATTCGTTCCATTCTTGTAAATCTGACACGCTAACATTATTATCTTGTGAAATAGACCATAATGTGTCACCTGATTGTACCGTATGGACACTAGATGCGGATGCTTGTCCCGCTGCCCCTACTGATAATGCTGCAATTGCAGTTAGTGTAACGATTTGCTTTTTCATGTGATAAATTTCCTCCTTTTCACTAACGACCATCAGCATAACACCATCAGATGTCAGGAAGATTGCAGGGTCATGTGCGGGAGTTATCAATTATATGACAGGATTCGACATTCCGTTATATATGTAATATATACATTTAAAACCATTTTTATGAAATATTCTTAAGCATTACTAGGATTCGTTGCAGACTCTGAAATAAGTACTTGCCATGTTAAAATAGTCGTACTATCTCTGACCTGTTGCTCTTCAATTTCCTCTAGCAACCTTTGAACACCTTGTTCTATTGTGCACTCGTTAAATTGTTCAAAAATTTCCATAGGGTGACTAAATGGTTCGTTCGGACATTCAATCAAACCATCCGTAGTTAATAAAATATGATTTACTCCATTTCTCAATTCTTTAATTCCTCGACTATAGGCAGGAACTAGTAAATCAAATGTATTTACTTGCCCAATCCATTCATAATAACTACGATGATTAAGTTGTACCTCCCCTAAAGCTTGTAGCTCGGGATGTAATACGAATATTAAACAATCCCCTACAGATAACCACCATACATACTTTCCTTTTCGTACAACAAACAATGCAGCTGTCTCACCCGTTACGGTAGCACATTTCTTTTTAAATTCTTCGTTATTTAAAATGGAAAGTACAAAATCTTCAATACCTTGAAATGCTTGTGGTAATGACTTCGAAAGGATGTTCCTAATTCTCTTCTCTTCTTTTAAAAATGTTAATACTACAAGATCGGCACTCTCCGCACTATTATGAGCGTCTAATAATAAAGTAAACTCCCACTCTTCCTGTGTGTTAAGAAAAACCAAGCATCCGTCTTCATTTTTGTATTGTCCTGCAGTGGAACATCCACCAAAATGTCCGGCTACAATAGAACCAATCTCAAAAGTTGTTTTTTCATCCACATAGTTCTTTTCACTACCAACCCACCTATAGCTGTTACTCATGATCATTCTCCCCTTTATTATGAAAATCAAGTTTGTTCGTGTGTAGCGTATGTCCGTTCATACATTAAGTGATCCTGTACATTCATCAAATCTGTCGTCTTTTATATGTTTCTGTTGTTTGTTTCAGTAGTTTCTACCAAAAACCGCCTTTCCACTAGTGGAAGGCGGTAGATATCTATTATGTTCTCTTTAGGACAAAAGCAATTCGAAGAAGATCTCTTTCTAGCGTAGATTCTATCATAATATCCTTTAAATCGGCATGTTCATCGCTATTATGGGTTGGAACCTGTCTAAAGCGGCTTCACACCAATGATTTCTAAAATATTAACAAGTTTTAATAATGCACCGCTGACAGTCAGATTAATTTGAGTAATAGCAAACAAGATAACGATTAAATAATCCAACTGATATTCTTGACTCTTTTGTAAGGCATTGTGAATGATATTTTCTGCTCGCCGTGCTGTGTAATCTCACCGATAATGGGTAGAATAACATTCGCTCGTCTCATCCCCTTGAATCTATAAATTTGTATTAAAAGTGTACCATTTTTTTGAGAAGAATATATTTAGAACCAGGAGAAGAACTTATAAATTCACTTTTTAATAAATCATTTTTTTGTTATTATTCAAGCAAATCATTTACACTGTATGAGAAAAGAGGAGGGCTTTTATGGCGTTACATACTTTTTATTTAAAAGCAGATTGGCCTGGTCTTCGTAAAGATGTAGGGACCATTGAAACTGCAAACTTGCGGACCGCGGTTTCTATTCCACCTGAAATGGATGGACCAGGCATTGGGACTAATCCTGATGAAATGTTACTTGGCGCGGCAGCTACGTGCTATATTATTACGTTAGCTGCCATGATGGAAAAAAATCAACTTCCAAAGGTCAGCTTAACTATGGATTCTGAAGGAATTGTGGATGTGACAAATGGCGTGATTACCTATCAAAAAATCATTCATCGTCCAAAAATTGTTTTAAATCAAAATGCTTCTATTAAGGATTTATCACTTGCGCAAAGACTTGCCGAGAAGGCTGAATCTTCCTGCATGATTAGTCGCGCTCTTAAAGGTAATGTAGAAATTGATTTACAAGCAGATATATTAGTTGATTCGTCAAATGAATAAGTACAAAAAATGCCCATTCAGAATTTGAATGGGCATTTTTAAAAAGGTCATCATAAAAGTTGTTGTCAACATTAAACTGGTTTCACAGGCAATTGTATAAAGAAAGTTGTTCCAATACCTAACTCGCTTAGGACTTGAATATGTCCACCATGGTCATTAATCGTAGTAAATACTTGGGTTAATCCTAAGCCTGTTCCTTCAGATTTACTAGAATAAAATGGGGTACCTAATAGCTTTATTTTATCCTTTGGAATCCCTACTCCATTATCACTTATTTTCACATGTATGGAGTCATTTTCAAAATAATGTTCTATTCTGATTTTCCCTTTTGAAGGCAAGGCCTCTAATGCATTTTTGATTAAATTAAAAAAGGCTTTTAAAAACAAATTTTTCTTTCCATAAATAAATTGATCCGAGTCCCTAAGATCCAATTCTACTTCTATGTCATACAGCTTATCTTGAAATAAAAACATCAAGGAAGATAACTCTTTACATAAATTGATTTTAATAAGTGGCTCAGAAAACAAATTAGGTTTCGACACCTGCAGTAAATTTTGTAAAGTGTCGATAGCTTTTTCAAGCTCAACCTCCATCGTATTTAAATAGGGGTGTGAATGACTTTCTTTTAATAACTGCAAAAAGCCTTTGACAGAGGTAAGTGGATTACGTACTTCATGTGCTATCCCTGCTGCAATTTGACCAATCGACACCAATTTTTCCCGCTCAGATAACATTCTTTCTGCTTCTTTACGCTTCGTAATATCCCTTAGTACGGTTTGAATAGCCATACGCCCATTGAATTGTACTGGATGACAGTAAAATTCAACTTCTACTAAAAATCCATCAGAACGAAAGATTATCTCTTCGATCAACTCAGAAGGACTCTTATCTAACATAACCTTTTCAATGAGTTGGCTAATATATTCTTCTGAATGTTCTTGAAATATTGACAACACATTCATTCCGATTAAATCTTCTTTTTCCCTTCTTAAAAGATTAACACCTGATTGATTAATATATAAGACTTTATAATCTGAGTGAATAATGATTGTTTCAATAGAATATTCGATGATTTGAGTATACATTAAATCGTTTTGCAACATATTCGGCCTACTAGTCTTTACTACCCGGTTCATTAGACATCTCCAATCTAACAATATTCCTATTTAAAGTAGAGTAGAATATTTCGATAGACTAAACGATCCATATATCAAAATAATTTTTAAGTGAAAATTCAATTATTAACACTATTGTATCTGAAAAGTCTCATTTTGGAAATGTTATTTTAACAATTTTAGACTTTTGCCTTAAAAAAATGCTAAAATTTCTGAAGGCCGGATATCGTGTAATTTAAAGTTTTCCTTTTTCATCAATACCGGTTCATAGGTTCCTCTTTCACTATTAGTATGTTGGAATTCTTCTCCTTCACCCGTTCCAAAGACCCCTTTTATATACTTTGCTTGAAAATAATATTGCAGTCCGTTATTAAACGAAATGGTTGTTAAGAGCATTTCAATTTCGATATCAATTCCTAATTCTTCCTTTATTTCTCTAATAGCTGCTACTTCTGGTGTTTCCCCTGCCTCCATTCCACCACCTGGAAATACATAATATTCATGATTGTTTCTAACTCTTTTAATTAACGCAAACTTTCCGTCTAGTTCAATGATTGCACCACTTCTTATTCTCATTTATTAATTACAGCTCCTTGTCTTAGTTATTTTTTATCGCCACTTCTTGCTTTCTTAAAAGTGAGACGTGTTAGTGCGATAAAACGTTACGTTTGTGCGATAAATCTGCATTTGAATGAAAAATTATTAAATCTATTTTACATAAGAAAAAGCGAAGACCCAAGGAGGTATTCGCTTTTATAGGTTAGTTGTATAAATCTTTTTGAGCATTCTTATCGACATCTTGTGGAGTGTCTGATGAACCAAATCTTT
>JBEVEQ010000002.1:0-3575 GCA_040512715.1 Paenisporosarcina sp.
AATATGTACGCTTTGTTGACGTTCGGTTTTCATTAACAGATTCTCAAGAGGGACGGCAGTTGTATAGAGAAGGTCATGTAGATGGTGCCATTTACATGGATTTAGAGGATGACTTGTCGGATATGAAGAGTGAGCATGGTAGACATCCTATGCCTTCAAAGGAAAAGTTGAAAATGTACTTTGAGCATCATGGATTACAATATAGTGATACCATTGTCATTTACGATCAAGGTGGTATGCCTTTTGCACCTAGAGCTTATTGGATTTTTAAGTATGCAGGATTTCCAAAAGTCTTTATTTTAAGAGAAGGTTTTGATCAATTAAAGAAATTAAATGTTGATTGTTCGAAGGATATTCCTAAGATACCAAAGTCCAACCTCGATTTAGAGTGGAACGAAGCTATTTTTGCGGATAAGGAAAAGGTTAAATTAATTGCGGATCAAGATCATGAGGGTGTTCTTTTGGACGCAAGATCTAGAGAAAGATATGAAGGAAAGAATGAGCCCATTGATTTTGTAGCAGGCCATATTCCAACCGCTCGAAATTTCGATTGGGAACAACTAAAAGAAAACGGTCAATTTAAAAACGGTCAAGATATTGAAAAGTTAATCGAGGAAGTGGCTTCAAAAGACGAAGCCATTACGGTTTATTGTGGGAGTGGGGTAACAGCAGCTCCTCTATATGCGATGCTAAGAGAAGTTGGATATGAGCATGTGAAATTGTATGTAGGTAGTTATAGT
The DNA here is from genome assembly GCA_040512715.1 of Paenisporosarcina sp. GTDB lineage: Bacteria > Bacillota > Bacilli > Bacillales_A > Planococcaceae > Paenisporosarcina. Next base: position 741 of record JBEVEQ010000002.1, read on the forward strand.
GACTGGATTACTTCAAATCCGGTTCATCAAAAGGATTAATCAATAGTTGAATAATGAGAGAATCCGCTCCTTTTCCGCGGACGAACTGACAAGCCTCCCTAGGTCAACAGGTTGTTGGTCACGAAGGCATTGCTCTCGCGAGGTGGCGTCTTAGCCTTCGTTCTTTTGTCCTCACTGTGGGGTCTTGCCATCCCGTTATTCCGCAGGAGTGTCGTGGATTCTCTAAATATCAACATTATCGATAAACAGTGCAAAACAAAAAAACGCAACTTGTTCTCACTAGGAGATAAGCTGCGTTTTGCTTTTTTATTAACATAAGATTCTGTTGACTTGTCCATACTGTTTAAGACAAATAAAAAAAGAGAGCAATTTGCTCTCCTATTTATAATTTCGATCCATCAGCAACTTGATAATTTTTATGTGATACAACAGTTAGTGTAGATGCAGCACCAATTTTTTTTGCGTCTTCTTGAGAAATCTCAACGATACATGAGTTTTCGAGGATTTTAAAAATAGCACCTTCAACTTCGACATCACGACGAGTGAAAGTAATCTTTTCGCGAATTTTTCGAGCTTGTACAAATGCTGATACTTCTTTTTCGTGTTTTTGGAATGTCATGTAAATTCCCCATTTCTTCACTTGGATTTCATAGAATTATAAAAAATGCCCTAGATTTCTCTGAGCTTCTGAAACAAAAATAATCATATATTTCTATTAAGTATTTACATTTAATTATAACATAGTTTTCAGTTATAAGCTATCAGATAGAAATGATTGGTATACTTAGTACTAGCAATCAAGAGAAGCAACTCTCATGATTTAAAAGGAGATAGGTATTATGACAAAACACTTTAAAGATTATGGAATATCTGAAGAAATATTACGTGCACTGGATGGACTTGGCTATACAGAACCAACTGAAGTGCAAAGGAAAGTTATTCCCCTCGCATTAGAACAAAGAGATATTTCGGTGAAATCCCAAACGGGAAGCGGGAAGACTGCAGCGTTTGGAATTCCAATATGTGAATTAGTAGAATGGGATGAAAATAAGCCACAAGCATTAGTTTTAACACCTACTAGAGAATTGGCATTGCAAGTTTCAGAAGATATTATGAATATCGGTCGCTTTAAACGTATTAAAGCAACAGCAGTCTTTGGAAAACAGCCTTTTGCTAAACAAAGAGCAGAACTTAAACAAAAATCACATGTAGTAGTGGGTACACCAGGTCGCGTGATGGATCATATTGAAAGACATACATTAGATTTAAGTAAAGTAGAAATCTTAGTACTTGATGAAGCAGATGAAATGTTAAGCATGGGGTTTATTGATTTAGTGGAGTCGATCATGAAGATGCTTCCAAAAAAACGTTTGACTATGTTATTTTCAGCAACTTTACCAAAAGATGTAGAAAAACTTTGTCATAAATATATGATCGACCCTGTTGACGTTGAAATTGAAAAAATGGAGGAAAAAGAAAAATTAATACAACATGAAGTGTATACAGTTCCAGAGAATCGGAAATTAGATTTATTGAAGGATATCACCATAGTAGAAAATCCAGATAGCTGTATCGTTTTTTGCAGAACAAAAGATAATGTTGATACGTTAGTAGACGCTTTAGACGACGCAGGTTATTCAGTTGATAAAATACATGGCGGTATGGAACAAGACGAACGATTTGAAGTAATGAATGACTTTAAACGAGGCGAATTTAGATATTTAATCGCAACTGATGTTGCAGCTAGAGGAATCGATATTGACGGAATTACTCATGTCATTAATTATGATATGCCACTTGAAAACGAGAGTTATGTTCATCGAACAGGACGTACAGGAAGAGCAGGTCAGATGGGGAAAGCGATCACTCTCGTAACGCCTTATGAAGATAAATTCTTAGCAGCTGTTGAGAAATATATTGGATTTGACATTCCGTTGAAAGATTTTCCAACAAAGGAGCAAGTTGTGAAAAGTCGTGAAGCTTTTAATCGGAAGATGAAAGAAGAGCCGGAATTAAAAGTGGAGAAAAAAGAAAAATTAAATGATGATATCATGAAATTATATTTTAATGGTGGAAAGAAAAAGAAATTACGAGCAGTTGACTTTGTTGGAACAATTTCAAATTTAAAAGGCATAACTTCAGAAGATATTGGAATTATCACGATACAAGAAAATGTCTCTTATGTAGAAATTTTAAATGGTAAAGGCTCATCGGTTTTAAAACAGATGAAAGATACAACTGTAAAAGGGAAAAAATTGAAAGTCTACATTGCGAACAAATAATATTATTATGTAAACTAAATATTTATTTCGATAAAATAGCCATTTTGCATATTCTGCGAAACGGCTATTTTTTTGGAACAAGAAACTTGATTTTTTTAGGATGTAACTGAACTTGAATAGGGGTCTTTAAGTAAATTTCACCGTCCGTATCCACTTTCTTTGGTTCATTTGTTTTAATACTTATTTGTTGACCTCTGTAATGTGTAATATTGGTTAAATCATCAGGTACAATGTTTGGTCGATTTAACGAATACCATTCTCTAATCGCTACAATTGTTGAAGATTGAATAACAATAATATCAAGCAAACCATCTGCTGGATCAATTAATTCTAATGGGAAACGGTGAGTACCAATGGAATTCCCATTCATAACTAACACCATTACTGCTTCCTCTAGATAAGAAATCCCATCTATAAGTAGCTGAAAAGGGATAGATTCACTTTGTTTAATAGATTGAATAGCACTCATAAAATAACTTAACTTGCCGTATTTACTCTTTAAATCAGGGTTAATATTTTCTGAAGCATCTGCGATTAGACCGACTCCTGCGAA
>JBEVEQ010000010.1:0-5952 GCA_040512715.1 Paenisporosarcina sp.
TCATCTAAACACAATTATGAGCGTGGCCGCCGAATTATGACGAATGAAGCAAACGCAATTATTGAAGGACTTCTTTTAAAAGGTGCAACAGACATACTTGTAAATGATAGTCATTCAAAGATGAATAATTTATTAGTAGAAGAATTACATCCTGAGGCAACTCTTATTACGGGAGCAGTAAAGCCTTATTCAATGGTGCAATCTCTTGATCGTACATATGAAGGCGCAATTTTTGCAGGGTATCATTCACGAGCTGGCCAGCCAGGTGTAATGAGTCATTCTATGACGTTTGGTGTTAGAAACATGTACATAAATGATGTGGTAATTGGTGAACTCGGTTTTAATGCGTATGTTGCGGGACATTTTGGAGTACCCGTCATTTTGGTTGCTGGGGACGACGGAGCTTGCCGAGAAGCGGTAGCGCTTATTCCGAACATCACAACTGTAGCTGTAAAAGAGTCTATTACTCGCCAAGCTATAAAAACACTTCATCCGAAAAAATCTCAAGCTTTATTAAGAGAACAGGTTCAAAAAGCAGTAGATAATCGCCATTTAGTGAAACCTTTAACTCCACCGGAAAATCCAACTCTACGCATTGAGTTTAATAACTATGGTCAAGCAGAATGGGCAGCACTTATGCCAGGTGCAGAAATTGAATCTGGAACGACGATTGTGAAGTTTGAAGCAAAAGATATTTTGGAAGCGTATCGTGCAATGCTGGTGCAAGTTGAACTAGCAATGCAAACGACGTTCTGTTAGGGGGAATCGCTAATGCTCGTATATACGATTAAGCGATTTTTCATGATGATCGTGACCATTTTAATCATTTCTACTTTGACATTTATCTTAATGCATTCGATTCCTGGATCACCGTTTAACGAAGAACGGACAACCAACGAAACGATTCAGGCAAATTTAGAACGTTTTTATAAATTAGATGAACCTTTACCGGTTCAATACTTATATTATTTAAAATCAATTGTCACTTTCGATTTTGGACCATCTATTAAAAAACCGAATGAAACAGTCAATGAATTACTAGCGAGAGGCTTTCCCATTTCATTTGAACTTGGGATGACGACCATTTTAGTTGCCGTCCTTTCTGGTATTTTACTAGGAACGTTTGCAGCCCTCAGGCATAACGGCTTCATCGATTATTTCGCGATGACGTTTGCGGTTGTGGGAATTTCTGTACCAAACTTTGTACTTGCCACACTGCTTATACAGAAACTTGCGGTTGATAACAATATATTCCCTCCAGCCACCTGGTCCAGTCCGATGCATATGGTTCTTCCAGTGCTCGCATTGGCAACAGGTCCTATGGCAATAATCGCGCGTTTAACTCGGTCTTCGATGTTAGAGGTACTAACGCAGGATTACATTCGTATGGCTAAAGCAAAGGGGCTATCACCGTTTCGAATTGTGGCGCGACACGCACTTCGAAATGCACTTATGCCTGTCGTGACTATTATGGGAACGATGCTTGCAGGGATTTTAACAGGAACATTTGTAATCGAGAAAATTTTTGCCATTCCTGGAATGGGTAAATATTTTGTAGAGAGCATTAATAACCGAGACTATCCCGTAATTATGGGGACGACGGTCTTTTACAGTACGTTTCTCGTGTTTATGTTGTTTCTCGTTGATGTTGTATATGGATTATTGGATCCGCGAATTAAGTTACATAAGAAAGCGGGGGATGCGTGATGACAAACAACCACGAATCTACAACCGTATCACCCAACCAAATACCAGACGAGTGGTTTCGTAAAAAAGGCAAAGATTTGGTCGAGGCCGAGGCAGTCGTTCGACCATCTCTCTCTTATTGGAAAGATGCTTGGCGTAGATTAAAACAAAACAAACTGGCTATGACTGGCTTAATATTTCTCGCAGTATTAGCATTACTCGCCATCTTTGGTCCGATTTTTTCGCCTCATGAAGTAGACGGAATGGACTTGCCTAATCAAAACCAACCGCCAAGTTCCGAGCATTGGTTTGGAACTGATGAAATGGGACGAGATGTATTTACTCGTACCTGGTATGGTGCTCGAATTTCATTGTTTGTAGGACTAGCAGCGGCATTAATTGATTTCTTTATTGGAATCATTTATGGAGGCATTAGTGGTTATAAAGGTGGACGAGCTGATGCGATTATGATGAGAATCATCGAAGTACTTTACGGATTACCACATCTATTGGTAGTAATCTTACTGATGGTTGTAATGGGTCCTAGTTTAACGACTATTATCGTGGCATTGACCATTACAGGATGGGTGGGAATGGCGCGGATTGTGCGCGGACAAGTTTTACAGATTAAAAATTACGAGTTTGTAACCGCTTCCAAATCGTTCGGGGCTAAAACTCCACGTATTATTCGAAAAAATTTATTACCCAATACGATGGGACCGATTATTGTCCAAATGACTTTAACTGTTCCAAGTGCTATTTTCGCTGAAGCATTTTTAAGTTTTCTTGGTCTTGGCATCCAAGCTCCATTTGCGAGCTGGGGGGTTATGGCGAATGATGCACTTCCAGTAATTTTATCAGGACATTGGTGGCGCTTATTCTTCCCGGCATTCTTTATTTAATTTACGATGTTAGCATTTAATGTCTTAGGTGACGGTTTGCAAGATGCGCTTGATCCGAAGTTGAGGGGGTGACACAAATGAATGAACATCAATTAGACCATGCAAAAGAGTTGGCAAGAGAAAAAAGAGACGAGATTAGCAGGAAGGAAAGACAGAGTCAGACCGCTCCTGTGAATAAAACGAAAAAAAAGAAAATGATTTCAGATGAAATCATTTTATCAGTAGATAATTTACATGTTCAATTCAGTACTTTTGGAGGTAGTGTTCACGCTGTTCGAGGCGTGTCATTCGATCTTCGAAAGGGCGAAACACTTGCAATTGTTGGTGAATCGGGATGTGGGAAATCGGTAACATCAAATGCCATAATGGGGCTCATTCCTCAGCCGCCTGGTCGTATTTCTGAAGGTCGCGTCATGTTCAAGAACCAGGAATTGACTACTATGACAAAGAAACAGATGCGAAAAGTGCAAGGCGTAGATATATCAATGATTTTCCAAGATCCAATGACTGCACTTAACCCTACGTTAACAATAGGCGAGCAATTGATGGAAGGCGTTCGTACACACACAAATGCAAGCAAATCGGAAGCTAAAGAAAAAGCACTCGATATGCTTCGTTTAGTAGGAATTCCAAATCCACATGAACGTCTTAAACAATATCCTCATCAATTTTCAGGTGGAATGAGACAACGAATTGTTATTGCGATTGCTCTCATTTGTGAACCGGAATTATTAATAGCAGATGAGCCTACGACTGCACTAGATGTAACAATCCAAGCCCAAATCCTTGAATTATTTGAAGAAATTCAAGTGAAAACAGGCGTATCTATTGTTTTGATTACACATGATTTGGGTGTGGTCGCAAAAATTGCAGATCGCATTGCGGTCATGTACGCTGGGAAAATTATTGAGCTTGGAACGAAGCGAGAAATTTTCTATACGCCACAGCATCCATATACACAAGGATTGCTTAAGTCCGTACCTCGTCTTGATTTACTTGAAGAAGAGCTCCAACCGATAGAAGGAACACCACCGGATTTATTTGCACCACCAAACGGTTGTCCATTTGCGGCACGATGTCCGTTTGCGATGGAAGTGTGTGAGCATGTCCATCCAGAAACAACGGTGAAATCTTCAACACATCAAGTAGATTGTTGGTTACAAGATGAGCGAGCCCAAGCCTTTTTAGTAACACCTCAAAGATAGGATGAAAGCACCTAGGTGCATAATCATACAGTTCAATCAAATTAACCAAGGGGGAACACACATGAAGAAGTGGCTATTGATATTATTGACAACATTGCTTGTTGCAGTATTGTCGGCGTGTACGGCTAAGGAAGATGCAGGTGAAAAACCAGCGGATGATGATGACAAAGGGGAAGAAGTAAAAGAAGAAAAAGTACTTTACTTAAATAACGGAAATGAACCAACTACATTTGATCCATCAGTTGGATTTGATGCTGTTTCATGGAATGCATTGAATAACTTAATGGAAGGTTTTACTCGTTTAGGTGAAGATCATCTACCTAAAGAGGCAACAGCTGAAACGATTGATGTTTCCGAAGATGGATTGACTTATACATTCAAAATTCGTGAAGATGCGAAATGGTCGAATGGCGATTCTGTAACAGCCGGTGATTTCTTATATGGTTGGACGCGTATGTTAGACCCAAATACAGCTTCACCAGCAGCATTCCTTGGATACTTCATCGAAGGTGCGGAAGCATTTAATACAGGTGAAGGTGCTATTGAAGATGTTGCCATGAAAGCATTAGATGATAAAACATTTGAGGTGAAATTAACAGCACCAACAGATGCATTTTTAAATATTATTACAAACCCAAGCTTTTTCCCGGTTAATGAAAAAGTGGCTACTGAAAACCCAGAATGGTTTACTGAAGCAGACTCTTTTGTGGGTAACGGTCCATTCCAATTAGCTTCATGGGAACATGATGTGAAAATGGTATTCGAAAAGAATGCTGAGTACTGGGATGCAGATACAGTTAAGTTAGATAAAGTCGAGTGGGCGATGGTGAATGACTCGAATACTGAATACCAAATGTACCAAGCAAATGAGCTAGATGTATCGGATGTTCCTGCAGAACTTTCAGAACAATTATTGGATAGCGAGGAAGTAACCATTCAAGACCAAGCGGGTACGTACTTCTACCGTTTTAATACAACGATGGAGCCTTTTACAAACGCTAAAATTAGAAAAGCATTTGGTATGGCTGTGAATCAAGAACAAATCGTTGAATTCGTAACGAAAAACGGAGAAAAACCAGCACACGGTTTCGTATCTTACGGATTCCAAGGTCCTGATGGAGCCGACTTCCGTGATACTGTTGGGAATTTAGTTGAGTTTAATGCAGAAGAAGCGAAGAAATTATTAGAAGCAGGTTTGGCTGAAGAAGGATACGACACTTTACCAACCGTGACTTTAACATATGCTACTTCCGATACACATCAAAATATAGCAGTAGCTTTACAAGCACAATTTAAAGAAGCATTAGGTGTAGATGTTGAGCTTGCCAACGTTGAAGCAAGTGTATTTTCATCTGAACAAAAAGAATTGAAATACCAATTATCACGTTCGTCTTTCTTACATGACTACGCAGATCCAGTGAATGCGATTGAAAGCTTTATCACAGGTTCTTCAATGAACCGTACTGGTTGGTCAAATGCAAAATTTGACAAGTTGATTGCTGATGCAAAAGCTGAAACAGATCCGGCTCTACGCTGGCAGTATTTGATGGATGCGGAAAAAGTATTATTTGATGAAGCACCAATTTTCCCAATTCATTTCTATAACCAAGTGGCATTACAAAAACCAGGTTTAACTGGAGTTGTTCGTCACCCAGTGGGTTACTTAGAATTAAAATGGGCAGACAAAACGGCTGAATAAATAGAAGGGTTGCGGCGTTGCATGAGCTCGCCGCAAACTTCTGTTAATAAAAGAAGTTATACTAGGATGTATATCTTGTTTTATTAACAGATTGGCTCTGTTAAATTGCAAGTTATTTCTGTTCTAGGCGGACGCTTTGCGGGGGCGGTCCGTGAGGCCAACATCCTGTTGGACCGAGGAGGCTTGGCGCTAGCCCTAGGAAAGCGTAGCTGTTTTGCTGAATATCCAACAGCTAACATAACTTTATCTTTAAAAAATCAACAATAAAAGCTAACTGAGCCATCATGAAAGAGGGGGAATTCATATGCGTATTAGACCACCGAGATTACAAAAAGGCGACACGATTGGAATCATCTCTCCATCGAGTCCACCTAATCTAGAGAGCTTGCAGCGATCACTTGCGTTTATAGAAAATCTTGGCTTAAACGTAAAGATGGGTAAGCATGTTGAAGGTAAATAT
>JBEVEQ010000018.1:0-3514 GCA_040512715.1 Paenisporosarcina sp.
ATTCACTTTCATTTGTTCCAAAATATCTGCTGAATAATCAAAACTTTTTTCAAACGGCTCATCTGTTGTCGAAAAAACCAAGTAATCTTCTTTAAATAAATAAAGGTTACCAGGTAGCCTCGACTCTTTGGCAACAGAGCCTAAGGTATTCCCCATGTTTACAATACCTGAAAGTACCCCGATTACTTCATCGTCTCTTTTCACAGGTAAACGAATCGCAGTCACTATCTGGTCTGGATCCTGAAAAAGTGGGAACAAATCACTGAAAACAACTTCCCCTTGCATTGCTTGTTCAAATGACTCAATTTGATTCACTTGAAAACGTGATCCGTCATCTGTAAGTGTTTCTCCTTGAGGATTTATAAAACCAAGTGAGGTGAAAAAGGGCATTTTATTGTGTTGTTGTGCCAAGAACTCAATGACTTCTTCATCAGAACCATCTAATAACGATAAATAATCTGCAATAAGCTCTAATTCTGCCACTCGTTCATCTGAAAATTTATTTGTTTCACCTGTAAAGTTTGTTAACAACTCGTTCGTTTCATTTTCTACTGTTTCTATCACATATTCTTTCGTATCTTGATAATTTATAATAGTTAACGCGACGACTGTCAGAAGAATTAATGAAAGTAATACACATGCTTGTAATTGCCTTTTTGACACTTCGTCACACCCTAACGTTAAATTCCATTTTGTACATGTAGGTTTAAATGTAATTAAATAACATTTTAATTATTCTTTTCATCCATATACATTGTCGAACAATGTCATAAAATAGTCAATCCATTTTATGATATATTTATATCAGATTAAGACAATTAGATGCTACGAAAGGAGGATTTTGATGGAAAATACAAGTGAAAAATCGTCAAAACCCTTTTTTCAATTCTTGAAATCCTTAAAATGGCCATTTGGTGTTACTATTTTTGCTGTCTTATTAGCATTAGCTGAAACGTTAATTGGTTTGGTCGTTCCATTAGTTACTAAAAATTTAGTTGATACCCTTACTACTTCCAATTTAGATGGGAAACTAATCTTCTTATTATTAGGTGTTTTTCTTCTACAAGCGATTGCTGGAGGCGTTTCCTATTATTTATTAACCTATATAGGCGAAACAATTGTGGCAAATTTGAGGGAAAAACTGTGGAGAAAAGTTTTAAGATTACCAATTCCTTTTTATGATGCGAATGAAACTGGCGAAACAATGAGTCGTATTACGCAAGATACATCGATATTAAAGCAGTTAATCACTGGGCACTTAGTAACGTTAGTATCGGGGATTATCTCAGTCGTTGGATCCGTTATCATCCTGTTTTTCATTGACTGGAAAATGACGATGATTATGTTAGTGAGTGTACCTGTTTCCATGGCCATCATTATTCCACTTGGTCGAAAAATGCATAAAGTTGCTAAAGGCACTCAAGAAGAGATGGCCAAGTTTTCTGGTTTGCTAGGCCGTGTCCTTTCTGAGATCCGTCTGGTGAAATCGTATCGAGCTGAAGAAACAGAGAGTGTAAAAGGGGATCGTGCGATTAGCGAGCTGTTCCAATATGGATTAAAGGAAGCACGAATTCAATCGATTATTTCACCTATGATGACTTTATTAATGATGGGTATTCTAGTTGTCATCTTAGGCTATGGCGGTATGCAAGTGTCGAAGGGTGAACTTTCCGCGGGATCTCTAGTGGCAATCATCTTTTATTTATTTCAAATTGTTGTGCCCTTTGCACAAATGGCTTCATTTTTTACTGCTTATCAAAAAGCAGTGGGTGCTACAGAACGCATCCAACTCTTGTTAGTTCTCGATCATGAGACTATTTCAGGAGCTCCAACGCAAAGTGAGGACAAGCTCCGATTCGAGAATGTCTATTTCTCTTATAATGAAGACAAAAAAATATTGAATAACGTTTCATTCGAAACAACTCCAGGAACGGTTACAGCATTCGTCGGTCCAAGCGGTGGTGGGAAAACAACGATTTTCTCATTACTTGAACGTTTCTACGAACCCGACAGTGGAAAAATTTTCATTGGAGATGTTCCAATTAATGAATATCCTCTAGGCGATTGGCGAGGACGACTCGGATACGTCTCACAAGAAAGTCCCTTGATGAATGGATCACTCTTGGATAATATGACCTACGGTTTAGAGGAAAAGCCTTCAGAAAAACAGTTGAAGGAAGCTGCGATTGCAGCAAATGCTTGGGAATTTATTGAGAAGTTGCCTCAGGGTATGGAAACTTTAGTCGGTGAGCGAGGGATGAAACTATCTGGAGGTCAACGTCAACGAATCGCGATAACGCGCGCATTATTATATAATCCGCAGATTTTGCTTTTAGATGAAGCGACATCTAATTTAGATAGTGCTTCTGAGATTTTAGTACAAGAAGCCCTTCAAGTGTTAATGAAGGGACGTACTACATTAGTCATTGCACATCGATTAGCAACCGTCCTTCATGCTGATCAAATCTTAGTGTTAGAAAATGGTCAGATTACAGGATCCGGTACACATAGTGAATTATTTGAATCGCACATGTTATATAGAGAGTTTGCACTTGGACAAGGGTTGACTTAAAAGGAGTGGCTTTTTGCCCCACTTTTTTTAGATAGTGGCGAATCGAGCTGGTTTGATGGCGTATTTTTTCGTTTGGTGGCGTTTTCTGAGATTTGGTGGCGAACAACACCGATTTTCTCGATTGAAACTATTCTCATAATCATTCGTACAATATAGTAACTTGATATTTTTAAGGGGTGATTATTATGCCGATGGATCCATATTCTTCGGGTGGTTTTGATATATTTGGTGCGATGTTTATTATTATTCCTGTCCTTATTATTGGTGTAATTATTTTTATTTTCGTTAAAGGAATCAGTGAATGGAGTTCGAACAATAAGTCACCGATTCTTAGCGTTCCTGCGGAAGTTATTACAAAGCGTACTAAAACTTCTGGTGGAAGCGGTAATTCTTCGGCTCATACTTCTTACTATGCAACCTTCGAAGTGCAAAGTGGAGATCGTATCGAACTTCGAGTAAATGGATCGGAGTTTGGCATGTTGGCGGAACAAGATTTAGGGATTCTGACATTCCAAGGTACACGTTACAAGGGATTCGAACGAGACAAATCTGTATAAAACAACAAAAAGAGGAATGGACAATGCGTCCACTCCTCTTTTTTATATGAATTAAACTGTAACTTTAGCTAAACGAGATGCGATTGTTTTCACATCTTCCATTCCGTCTGCAATAATTTGTTGTGCACGATCTGGGTATTGTGCGTGTCCTTCAATGATTACTTCTTCAATGTCAGTGATTCCAAAGAAGTTCATAATCATTCTTACATAATTTACGCTCATTTCTGATGGCGCCATTTCTGGTGTTGAATAAACCCCACCACGTGCATTTAGGATAATCACTTTTTTATCTGGTACTAATCCGACTGGTCCGTTTTCATTGTACGAGAATGTAACTCCTGCACGGTAAATGTAATCAATAAATGTTTGTAATGGTGCTGGAATT
>JBEVEQ010000052.1:0-3631 GCA_040512715.1 Paenisporosarcina sp.
AATATCGAAACTTCTTGAATCATTCCCCGACTTTTCGTATATTTTTATTATCCAAATCGTGGTTGTCCAAGTTTTTTCATCTACCAATGTCTTTATTTTAAAGTTTTATAGTCTAGGAGATAATCAAATTTTCCTCTCACCAATTTTTTGTTTGTCTATTCTTCCGACACTCATGTTTTTCAAACTGTTTATTTTATTGTATGAGGAAGAATGGACTCAATCTTATGTAGAACTGGCGCGTTCCAAGGGGTTAAAAGATAAAAGGGAGTAGATTAAACTACTCCCTAAAAAAATTCTATTAAATACCACCTAGATAGGCCAATTTAATTTGCTCACTTGCTTGTAACTCTTCTGCAGGTCCTGAAGCTACTACCCGCCCAGTTTCAACTACATAACCACGATTGGCAATGGAAAGAGCAACGTTTGCATTTTGCTCAACCAATAAAATTGTCGTTCCTTCACGATTGATTTCTTCTATAATTTGAAAAATCGTTTTTACCATCAACGGTGCTAAACCCATAGAAGGTTCATCAAGTAACAAAAGTTTAGGTTTTGCCATGATGGCTCTTCCCATCGCAAGCATTTGTTGTTCCCCACCTGAAAGTGTTCCAGACAACTGCTTCCGACGCTCAAATAAGCGAGGGAAAAGTTCATATACTTTATCAAAATCTTTGCTTATTTCTTTTGAATTTTTTCGTAAATATGCACCCAATTCCAGATTTTCCAAAACTGTCATATTAGAAAAGACTCTTCTTCCTTCTGGCACATGAGAGATTCCAGCTTTTACAATACTTTGTGCTGGCTTACCTGCGATGGAAGCATCCATGTAGCTTATAAGCCCTGCTTTCGGCTTAATTAAACCTGATAACGTTTTTAATAATGTACTTTTTCCAGCTCCATTTGCGCCAATTAACGTAACAATCTCGCCTTCATTGACTTCTAGCGATATGCCTTTTAATGCTTGAATATTTCCGTAGTAAACATCTAATTGTTCCACTTTAAGCATGATCTTTCTGAACCTCCTCGCCTAAATAGGCCTCGATTACTTTATGTTGGTTACGGATGTGTTCAGGTGTCCCATCTGCAATTAATACTCCATGATCTAACACATAAATTCTTTCACAGATACCCATTACCAAGTTCATATCATGCTCAATTAATAAAATAGTTAAATTGAACTTTTCTCGAACAAACGCGATTAATGACATTAAGTCGTGTGTTTCTTTATGATTCATCCCCGCTGCTGGTTCATCTAGTAATAATAATTGAGGTCCAGCCGCTAAAGCACGCGCTATTTCTAATCTTCTTTGCTTTCCATAAGGAAGATTTTTAGCAATCTCATCTTTGTATTGATCCAATTCGAAAAGCTTGAGAAACTCTAAAGATTTCTCTTCCATTTCTTTTTCACCAGAAAAGTGAGAAGGCAAACGAAAAATCGAGCTGAACATCGAATGCTTCGCTAATGAATGATAAGCAACTTTCACATTGTCTAAAACAGATAATTCATTAAATAGTCGGATATTTTGAAACGTACGACTAATCCCACCACGGGTTACCTGGTATGGCGCAAGACCATTCAAGCGTTTACCGTTGAACAAAATCTCACCTTCAGTTGGTACATACACGCCAGTCAATAAGTTAAAGCTAGTCGTCTTTCCGGCACCATTAGGTCCTATAAGACCAATTAACTCTCCCTGATGGATTTCTAAGTTGAAGTCAGAGACAGCCTTAAGTCCACCAAAACGAATGCCTACATTTTGTACTTGAAGTAAAGGTTTACTTACCATATTGGTTGTCTCCTTTCGAACCTTTCCATGATTTAAAATAATCGGTGATTTCACGTGTTCCCATTAATCCTTTAGGTCGGTATAACATAACAATGATTAAAATAAGACTATAGATAATCATACGTGTCTCGGGATAATCTTGAAGAAAAGTCGAAACAATCGTTAACAGCACGGCTGCTATAACTGCTCCAGATAGACTTCCTAGTCCACCTAATACAACGTATATTAAAATATCAAATGACTTTAAAAACGTGAAGTTTGTAGGTTGAATAATATAAAAATTATGAGCATATAAAGCACCTGCAACCCCTGCAAAAAACGATCCTATAACAAAGGCTGTTACTTTGTAATAAGTTGTATTTATTCCCATAGCATCTGCCGCAATCTCGTTTTCTCGTATAGAGATACATGCGCGTCCATGTCTGGAATTAGTAAAATTCACAATCACAATAATCGTAATTACTAAACAGACGAATGCACTGGTCCATGTAGTTAATTGAGAAACTTGCATTCCTGCTGCCCCACCAACATATTCAGTGTTAAGGAAGACAATTCGAATAATTTCTCCAAATCCCAACGTGGCAATTGCCAAATAATCACCTCTTAATCGTAGGGATGGAATTCCAACGACCATTCCGGCTAACGCTGCAATCAAACCACCCATGACGATTGCTAATGGAAAAGGTAGATGAAGTTTCATCGTTACGATAGCTGATATGTATGCTCCTATTGCTAAAAAACCAGCATGACCGATTGAAAATTGACCCGTAATTCCAATTACTAAATGTAAACTTACGGCTAATATTATATTAATGCTAATAAAGATGAGTGTATTTGAATAATACTGATTCAAAATTCCACCAGTGATGAGATACTGGATAACTCCATAAATCACTATTGATAAAATGATGAATAACCAGAACCGGTTTATCTTTTTCATATGTCTCTTCACCTACACTTTCTCTCGTGTATTTTTCCCAAAGATGCCTGATGGTCTAAAAATTAGAATTAAGATTAAAATGATGAAAGCTGCCGCATCTCTCCATAATGAAAACCCTAAGCCACTTACCACTGATTCTACAACCCCAAGGACAAGACCTCCTACCATTGCTCCTGGAATAATACCAATACCACCGAGAACAGCAGCAACAAATGCCTTTAACCCCGGAATAACTCCCATTAATGGTTCGATCTTTGTATAATACACACCAAAAATAACACCAGCCGCTCCAGCTAAAGCTGAACCAATCGCAAAGGTAGCTGAAATCGTATTATCAACATTGATACCCATCAGTTTTGCAGCGTCTACGTCATGTGAAACGGCGCGCATTGCTTTACCAATTTTTGTTTTATGTACGATTAATTGCAAAATAATCATAAGTATGACTGATACAGAAAGGATTAAAATAGACTGACTGCTAATTTGAGCCCCGAACAACTCAAAAGAAATATTAGGCACTACATCTGGATATGCTTCGGGTTGAGCCCCTCTAACATAGATGACACCATATTCAATAAGAAGTGAAACCCCAATTGCAGTAATTAAGGCCGCTATTCGAGTGGCATTACGAAGACGTTTGTATGCGATTCTTTCTATGAGGACACCAAATGCTGCACATGCAACCATTGACAATAATAATGCTGGGAAAAATTCAAGTCCCCACGCGGTAATTGAATAAAACCCAATAAAAGACCCTACCATGAATACGTCCCCATGGGCGAAGTTGATTAACTTAATAATTCCATAAACCATCGTGTAGCCAAGTGCGATTAACGCATAGATGCTGCCGAGTGATATTCCGTTGACAATCTGTTGAATCCATTCCATGTATTCTCACTCCCTT
>JBEVEQ010000095.1:0-4543 GCA_040512715.1 Paenisporosarcina sp.
CTCAATTGTTTGTCCTAGCTTTTGATGTTCTTTCCAATCTGATACATAAATAACGCCAAAAGATTGCAAAGTAAGGAAAAGAAAGTGTGGGTGAAACATATGCATCCCGTTTGGAAAGGAAGCATTAGCTTTGGGCTGGTCAATATTCCAGTGAAGCTACATACAGCAACCGAAAATAAGGATATTAAATTGCGCCAACTCCACAAAGAGTGTAATGCACCGATTAATTATCAAAAGGTCTGTTCAGGCTGCAGTAAAGAGGTCAAAAGCGAAGATATTGTAAAAGCGTATGAGTACGCTAAAAATAAATTCGTCGTATTGGACGATGAAGAACTTGAAAGATTGAAAAAGGAAAATGAAGACAAAGCCGTTGAAATTATCGATTTTGTTAAGCTTGAAGAAATTGACCCAATCTATTTTGAAAAAAGCTATTTCATGGCGCCAGATAGCGGCGGAGCAAAAGCGTATTCTCTTTTAAGAAAAGCTCTAATGGAATCAGGGAAAATTGGAGTAGCCAAAATTATGATCCGTTCAAAAGAACAACTGGCAGTAGTCCGTGTTTATAATGAAACATTGTTGATGGAGACAATTCATTTTCCAGATGAAGTTCGAGACTTTAAAGATGTCCCAAACATTCCTGAAGAACAAGCAGTGGTTAAAAAAGAGCTGGAAACAGCACTCATGCTGGTGGACCAATTGACGACTACATTTGACCCAGAGAAATATACGGATGATTACAGAACAGCATTAATGGAGTTAATCGAACAGAAGAAATCGGGCAAATTCACGGTTACAACAACCGACAAACAACCGACTGCCCCATCCAATGTGACAGACTTGATGTCAGCACTTCAAGCATCACTAGATCAAACTAAAAAGAAAAAGCCAGCTCCAAGAAAACGAGCGGCAAAAGCGAAGACTTCATAATTCAGATACAAATAGAAGACGTGATTTAGGGAAGACTAGACAAGAGAAAGTTAATTTTAAAAAGGAGGAACGATTATGCCAAGACCACAACCAAATGATTCAGCGGGTAATGTAGAACGACTAAATAACACAATAAACAATATGGAAGCTGCCGAAGAAGCAATGGCATTAGCCGATGGAAAAGAGCTTGCAAAGATTAAGGAAAAAAACGAACGACGTAAGGAAGCCATTTCAGGATTGAACAGTGAAATAGTTGAAGAAGAAAAATCTCGAATAAACGGGTATTTATAAAATGCAAAAGGAGCTCACATTTAATCACAAATGAGGGCTCCTTGTTTCATTTGAGGCTCTGTTAAACGATATCTGCGACACTCCTGCGGAATAACGGGCAGGCAGGACCCCTCAGTGAGGTACGAAAGAGGAGACTTGCCGGTTCGTTCGTGGAAAGGGAGCAGATTCCCACTATATAATAAGATATCAACAGTAAGAGGTACCATGGCCTAAATTGAATATTTCTATTACAAATCATTATCGATACATGGAGTGAACACTATAATGATTACTAAAGGGTGACCAAGTTTTCAAGAATTTAATGGTGCTAATACGCCCCTTTTCCATTAAATCTGATTTCATTTCTGGATTAAGATCGAACTGAGTCGTTTTCGTATCATCTACAGGAATAAATATGATATTTTTTTCATGTTTACGTGAAATATATTTCGCATCATGTGCACTTTGCATTGTTGAAAAAAGTGCTTCAAATAAATTCAGGCTGTTATTAACAATATGAACTGGAGTTCCATTGTGCTCCCTACTAATCTTAAGTCCAATAACTGGACGTTGTTTTTTCCCATTTGGTTCATCAAATAACCAAATGGGAAAGTTACTTAATACACCACCATCGACAATTAAAGACTCTCCAAAGCCCAACTCCATTTTGACAGGTTCAAAGAAAAAAGGAATCCCGCAGCTCATACGAATAGCTAGTGCAAGAGGAAATGTACTTGCTGATATGCCGTAACGCTCTAAATCATCTGGTAGAACTAACATCTTACCGTTTGTTATATCAGAAGCAATTAGTTTTAAGGAACCTTCAGGTAAATCTCCAAATGTATAAACGCCTTTGGCTGCTAGCTTTTCTGTTAGCCAATTTTCCAATGCCTTGCCTTGATACAAACCCATTCGCCAATAAAGAAAAAACCATTTCATAAATGGAAATGGAAGAAAAGTTTTGCGAGGATCGAGGAGAAGTTTAAAATCTTGTTCATCCATCATCCTTTCCATTTCTTTTCCTGTATATCCAGCTGCTATGAAACCAGCAAGTAGAGCCCCTGCACTTGTACCAGCCAGACGGTGAAATTGAAACCCTTTTTCCTCTAGAACCTGAAAGGCTCCTACCAAAGCAAAATCCTTAATACCACCACCTGAAAATACACCATCAACTAACATGCATGAATGCTCTCCCTTTAAGTGTCCCTTATACACTTTAAGAATTAAGAGCAACAAATAGAACATAAGGAATGAATAATTTCCATGTTTCCCGCCTACAATAATGCTATCAATAGTAAGGAGTTATGAAATGTTATTATTTAAATATTTTAAGGATCACACTGGTGAATATTTAGCAATTCGAGATGAATATGTTTACTACGTGTGCATTCCTTCTTCTGATGAAACTGCACATATCGTTACGTTATTCGATTTTGCTGAAGCGAAAATAAAAGAACATTATCAAGAGAATCGAGAGGAAATTCACCAAATGAAACTGTATTTGCCAAAAGATCCTCGATTAATCGAAAGAATCCAAGCGGTAAAAAATTATCAAAAAATTTATGCTATCAGTCATGAAGAGTTTTTAGATACCTATACAGGTTAAATATTTTATTAAAGGGGTTAACGCTTAAAGTTAGCCCCTTTTGCCATACATTGTCGTTTTATTTAACAACAATTTTATTCATCAAATTATTTCCCTAGAAATAATGACAAAAACCAACATTTAATTGTTTACAGTTTAAGACAAATTCTTTAATATTCACTCAATACTAAAAACTTCGTTAGAAGCATCGACTCAGTCAATATTGACCCCAACTTATCCCCCTTTTTAGGATTTAAATGGTATGAAATTAATGTTCAATTTAGGACAAGATAATATATTGAAGACAATCTAAAGGGGTGCTAATAATATGGCGTTGGAATGGTTTAACCGAGTAACTGGCGAACTTCAAGAACAGCTTGAATCGATATGTGAAGAGTATGACCAAATTGGTCATATGACGATTGATCAAAGCACAAAACATCCACGTATCGAGTTTTATGTTGATACGGAAAATGAAGAAAGAGACTACTTCTGCACCCTTCTATTTGATCCACATAATGAAGAGTTTTATCTTGAAAGCTTTGATGTAGACTTTGAACAACCTGCACGAGTTATTCTTGCTGATATTGAGGATGTCATCGATGCTGTTCACGAAAGCTTTCATGCATTTCTAAACGGAGACTATGAAACGTATTTTGTAGACGAAGATGATGATGACGACCAGGAGACAGACGAAATTACTGAAATTGAAGATGAAGTAAATGAGGATCGTGTTGCAGGAATTGAATGGGAAACACCTGAAGTTACAGCTTTTTATGTAGAGAATGAAGTAGAGACAACCTATCAATTTGGTGTGGTAAGCACTACAGGTGAAGGCGTACTTCGTAGAGTAAACCGACTTTGGACAGAAGACGAGCTCTTTGAAGATGAGAGTCACTTTACCTTCGCAAAAGAAGAGGCAAGCACCATCATCGCAATGATTGCAAGTCATATGGATAAATTGCCTGGCATTGAAGACATCATTATTCAATAAACGAAAAAAAGGTATTGGAGGTGAGCTGGCTCCAATACCTTTTAAATTATTCATAATAAAGATCGACTCACTTTTTTCCCATCATACATATATATCATCGGTTTATTATCAAGATAGGTTTCTACATAAACGGAACGTCCCCATAATTGATAGATATAGGGGAGTACATTTTCTAAATATTTTGGATCCAGTTCTGTTCCTTCGAAGCCATGCTTTAAATACAACTCTCCTTTTCGTGAATAATCGCCATCTTCTACGACAATATACGGAAAACTTCCATTCGTCCGCATGGAAATTAAACGGTCTCTTACATGTTCATAATCTTTGTCTGTAACGAGATATTTTCCATCCTTCTTCTCGAATAAATAAAGATCCTCTTGCTTTACCAAATCTTTGGTTAAGTAGTTCCGAATAAATGAAATATCTGATTCAATTTCACGCACCTCAAATATTTTCTCTCTACCCGACAATGGCTTTACACCTAACCTCAACATTTCCTCAGAAGGATGGTCGTATCTTTTTTCAATATCCTCATAAATTTTCAGCCCTAAATAATAGGGATTGATACTCGTTTTGGAAGGTTGCACGACGTTTGCGTTTAATAAAGAAAACTCTATTGCCTCATCGGTAGTTAAATCCATTTCCCTTAAAATTCGCTGATGCCAAAATGTCGCCCAACCCTCATTCATAATTTTCGTCTCAATTTGCGGCCAAAAATAAAGCATTTCTTCGCGCATCATCGTTAAAATATCACGTTGCCACTCTTC